>JBFMGN010000003.1:0-24620 GCA_040752435.1 Spirochaetota bacterium | reverse complement strand
AACCGGCATGACAGAGTGCTGGATATCCGGGCGGGCAACGGGATGCTGGTTTGGGAGGCCTTCAGGCGGGTACCTGAAGGCGGGGTCTGGGGCCTTGTTACCGATGAGAAGAACTTTGAGTTTCTCTCAGCCTACGTAAGCACACTCCCCGAAGTGGAACGTCCGGGACTGATAAAAAGTGATATTTCTTCTTTTCAACCGGAAATATACCCCGGATTTCATAAAAATTTTCGCTTCGAAGCGATCATCGGAAGGAATGTTTTTACCCGTGCGGAAGATAAACGCAAGATATTTGAAAAAATATTTACCCTCCTTACCCCGGGCGGCCGCCTCTCCATTGCAGAAACAATTCCTTCCAAAGCGCAGAGGCTTTCGGCCCTGGTCAACCTTGCACAACTTTCCCCGGACATAGTGGAAAGGTATAAAAAAGCGGAAGATGCGGTATATTCGGCCGTCCACGATCCACTTGTGAACTGGGATGAGAATACCCTTTCCGTTCTAGGCGAGGAAGCAGGCTTTGTAAACAGGCGGTTAACGACAAAGCAGTACACGGAGTACCGCACTATCACTGCCAAAGACCTGGAGCGCTGGCTCGCAATCGACCGGGATCGTTTCGGATACGGTAAAATTATTTCGGAGCATCTTTCGCCGGATGAGTTTGCCGTTATACGGGAGATCCTCTTTCGAGAACTGGAAAATGCAAGAGTTACATGGCAGGTCTACGCCGCATTTTTAAGCTCTTCAAAACCCGCCTGATGAAAAAGGGAAACCGGAAGGTGTATACCTCTCCCTATTTTTAAAAGAGGTAAACTGGCCGGGCAGACATTGGTTTCGGCACAACGGCCGACTTGTTTTTCAGGATTGCAACTTTTTTATCACGCGCGACATGCTTAAGCCGCTCGCCATCGAAACCGATGGGGTCCTCATGTCGAACTGGCAATCGGTCTCCTCAAGTATGGAAGGTAATTCATCAAACGCCGGTGTTCATAAACAGGGTGTTCGAAGATTTCCCGATGCTCGCGCTTGTCAAAGAAATAGGGGGAAGCATCTACGAAAAATGGGATGGAAGCGGTTATCCCTTCGGCAGAAAAGGAGAAGAGATACCTCTCTCCGCTCGAATAACCGCTCTGGCCAATGTGTACGATACACTGCGCACCGAACGGAGTTATAAAAAGGCTTATTCCCATGAAAAAGCGCTTACCATTCTCCGCGAAGGAGACGAGCGCATAAACCCGCGCCATTTCGATCCGGCGATTTTAGAGATTTTTTTAAGCCGGCATGAAGAGATCGCTTCTAGTTACGCCGACCTTTCTTCCGATTAGGCGAATAGCTTATAATAAAAAACAGAAAAGAGCTTGAACTCAGGCCGCGAGTGCGACCATTATGTCCCGTTCGGCTTGAAAAAACTCCTGATCTTCTGCTTTTGCTCTTGCGCCACGAGATAAGTTTTCCTACCGTTTGCTCCAGTCCAGGATCATGCCAGACTCTCTAGGGCTTTCACTACCTCACCAAGAAGGTGAGGATCAAACTCACAGTTGACTTCCACTCGGTATGTGCCAGCCACAACGATCTGGATCGAAGAAAAAGTGATCAGCCTGTACGTAAAGGGAATCAGCACTCGAGATAGCAGTTCATACATCTACGGCTATAATCTATCTGCCAAAAGCATCAGCGCCATAACGGACAATGTCCTCGAGAAATCCGCGAAGACCAGCTAATTGCCTCTGACTTACTCCTGATGGTGATAAAACTCTTCCTGTAGTATTTCACCTGGCGTTGTCGGTTTTCTCTCAATAGTTATCAGATTAAATTCTCCATCTATGAGTTGAACACTGAAATTATTGGAGCTTTAATTTCATAAAGAATACGTCGCCGTCGGTCTGACTGCCGTTGGTATCCTGATTTTTTATCACTGCATCCTGATACTCGATATTTGTACCTGAATCGATTGATTCGTATACACCGCCGTTTTTGCTTCCATCGACCAATCCCGCTTTATTTAATTGGGCGAAAACTGTAGTTTTTGTAACATCTATCGACTCCGGTTTATAATCTTCCAGCGGCGCCGGCAGATCATACCAATACCCATAGTATCTGAAATAATTGTTATTCCCGGTATAGACCTGACCGTAAAGGTACAGTTTATCATTGACGAAAGCGATGCCCTTTACATGGTGTTCGCAGACTTCCTGCGGCCCAGTACCAGAGTAATGAACCGCCGCCCATTGTAAGGAAAGATCGGAGCTCTTCAACTTCATTAACATGCCATCACCCAATCCGGTATCGAGGCCGGATATACCAATCCTGCCTCCGACATACACATCGTTTCCTGCAACTGCAACGACCTTCGTGTTATTATTCCCGCCTGCAGTTCCCGGGTATGTCTTTCCGATAATGGTTTTCCCATCGGAGCTTACCTTTACGACGGAGAAATAAGTAGTTGCACCCCTTCTGTCTGCGGAAAGATAGGCATTTCCGCTCGTATCAACATCCATCGAGTTGAAATTCGATCCCGTCCCCATGTTAACGTTTTTTGCCCATTCCAAAACGGGTTTTGATGAAACATTGCCGATTTTACATACAAAACCAGACCCCGTGTTTTCACCATGCCATCCTGCAACAAAGAGTCCATCCGTGCCGTCGGCTTTAACAGCGTAGCCCCTATCTTTATACCTGTTTCCGTTCGGATTGATGATCATGCTCCATTTGTGGCTTCCGTCGCTTGCGGACAATGCCGTGATATATATTCCTTGGATCGAGGTTGAATAATCGTACCCCTGGCCGGTGATATACACCATGCCTTTTTTTACATCTATCGCATAAGCTTCGGCTGAGTCGCTATATTTCGTTCTATCCGTATCGGCGAACCAGTATTTCCGCCAGACTTCTCTGCCGTCCTTGGGATCGATCTTCATTATCAGGGCGAGATAGGCGCTGTTCGACCCGTTCCCTACGCTTCCTGTAATATAAATAAAACCTTCTTCATCCACGCAAATGGCATTAGCGGAACCACCGGTTTCGTCGTTTTGTCCAGGATCGGGCATTTGGTCGTTGTATTTAGAATGATAGACCATCTGCCAGCCCGGGGTACCGTCTGCGTTAATCTTTCCGATAAAGATATCGTAATACCATGTATCTGAAGAGAGATATTTTCCATTGCCGCAGAAGTAAATATTACCCGCCTTGTCCACAACCATTCCACTGGGACGTTCGTCCTGATTTTTATTATATCCGCCCCATAAGGTATACAGAACGGTACTGCCCCTGGAAAATAATTTAAACTCTTCTGGTCTGCCTCTCCCCTTTACGGTAAAGGAAAACTTTTTCGTTCCATCATAGGCAATTGTTATCGCTGCTTTTCGGTCCCCTCCGGACAACGGACAATAGCTTAAGTGAAAATCGAAAGATTTTCCCGAATTCAACGAAATGTCTTTCACCTGCAACGGCTTTTTCTCCCATAAATTAAGTCCCGAATCGGCAGAGTTTATGGTAAAATCGGGATCACCGGTTATACTGATTGTATTGATGGTTACGGTATTGCCCAGAGTTGTTACGGTGATCACCCTATATTCGGGACTGGAGATAAGGTGCACTCCCTGAAAACCCAGCGGTTCAATTGTATCCCCGTTGTTTACTATCGTATTATCACTAGTCCTGACTGATAGCTGTGCGTTTATAAAAAATGGAAAGATTAAAAAAATAACGGAAAGAAAGATAAAGGTTAGGTATTGTTTCATTTGAATTTTTGACATCACTTGCCTCCTTCCAACAAAATGAAATTATGTTATGGATGCGGAATAGACTGGATGCTAAACAAATGTTTGTTACCGATAAATATATTTAATTGGAGAATCATGTCAAGGTGGCTGGCTGTGATTATCGGCCTCCTATTGTCTTTCCTGTTCCTTTTTCTCACAGCCACCGCACCGGTATGGGCCTCCCAGCCTATCCCCAATAGCCCCAAGACCCCAGGACGTAGGAATTTGTATATTATAAAATTGTTCTCCACAGATGAAGGTGGAACAAGGCCAGATCCCATGAATGAAATCCAGGTCATCCGCATGAGACAGCGAAAACCTCTTTAAAGAATCAGTCGTGTGGGATATTTATCGCCATCCATGAAGTAAGTGCAGCTTATGAGACTGCATGATGATAATGTCGAATGATTGTTTCGTCACAGGTGAGAAGGGGAGCATTCAATAGCCATCCCATTTTTTTTATTGTCCCCGCCTGTTATGGAAATACCCTTTACCCCGTTAAGACACTGACAGCCCAAGAAGGCGGTCAGGAGAAGTATGAAAAACTAATCGGGATCATCACAGGAAACGACAAAGCTCACCTGCTCAGTGCAGCCGAGTCTGGTGAATGCGTCATGCTATGCGGCGTTCCGGGATTACGCCCTTCGTTGTCTTGTCCTTTTGTTCCCATAAGATTATCCTGGAATAGGATCTTAAGCGAAGGAGTATGCAGTCATGAGAATTGTCATAATCGGAGGAACGGGTCACATCGGAAGCTACCTGATCCCCCGTCTGGTGCAAGGGGGATTCGAAGTTGTTTCTGTTAGCCGAGGCGCACGGCAACCCTATCGAAAACTGGGAATGTGGAACTTCGTAGAACAGATTCCGGTGGACCGAGGCGCCGAGGAAGCAGTGGGAAAATTTGCAGATAGGATCGTTTCGCTCAAACCCGATGTGGTGATCGACCTCATCTGTTTTAGCCTGGAGAGCGCCAAACATCTGGTGAAAAAATTAAACGGTCTGATTCAGCATTATATCTTCTGCGGCACCATCTGGGTGCACGGGCACAGCAGTGTAGTGCCGACAACAGAAGAGGCGCCTCGCCGAGCCTTCGGCGAGTATGGGATTCAGAAGGCGGCGATTGAATCCTATCTTCTACAAAACGCACGGGGGAATGGCAAAAGACGGCAGCCGAGGAGGATGCCCGCTCTACTTGGGATCATATTGCCCACAGCCCTCATTGTAGTATTGAAAAAGCCCGAAGGCTTTTGGGCTACAATCCACGGTACAGTTCGCTGGAAGCGATTTCTGAATCGGTAAGCTGGCTCATTTCCCATGGAGGACTACATGTTTAAGTTTCACCTTTGACGGATAGGGAGGAAAGCTATGATATTTTGGATCATCCCCACCTCCGCATCATAGGTATGGACATTGCCGAGGAGATGATTACGATTGCATCGAACAATGCGGCTTCTATAGGTTACAATAATCGGGTGACGTTTCGGAGGGGTGATGTTACGAAACTGCCTTTTGAAGATCACGCCGTAGACTTTGTGGTGAGCACATTATCTTTACATCACTGGTCCGATCCAACACAGGCTCTGAGGGAAATCTATCGAATCTTGAAGCCTTCCGGACAATTCCTCATCTTTGATTTGCGGCGAGATGCCCGTCGGTTTTTATACTCAAACAATCATTGAACAAAAAATCATACAACTAAATTAAATCACCTCAGGGTTTTATTGAACCATCGTTACCTCCTAACCATCCTGTTCAAATGATATTGAAATTGTGCTCATGATGTAGAAAGGTATTCGGTTTGAGGTATTTTTCGCAATTCATGTTTCTTTACTTTCGATAAGACATATACCTTTCAATTGAAGCTGTCGGCTTGCATCACCAGAACAGGGCGGTGAAAACCGGGTTCGCTTCCGAAGGGAACGCCGAGGTCGGCCCACCAGATGTCACCACGCGTCATCCCTGGTCAACTCCCGCAAGGATTCAAGGCCTGCGTCGCGTGTATCCGAACCGGCGATTTCACCGTTTTTATCATAAACCCGGTTCAGTTTTTCGGTGATATCCTCACTTTGGTGATGCGCGATAAATTCTTCGAGAGCTTTCGCAAACAGCTGGCTCCGCGGTATGCCGAGTTTCGCGGCGATTTTTTCGGCTTCTTTGAAAAGTTTTTCTGACAGGGAAACAGCAGTTTTCATACCACTAGTATAACCCCGGTATAACTGGTTTTCAACAGGGAATGGTTCCTTTGCTGTCCGAGAAGCACACGATACTGCCGGAACCGGCTATGGCCGAGGCGATGCCGGGCCCGAAGGTCCACAGTCTTCGGCCTGTCAAGTTCTACTCAGAGGCCGTCGGTAGATCCGTACTCACCGGAATGGTCGTCGCGCACCAGACCTTCGAAGTACTGCTCCGATGGAACCTGCACTTTCACGCTCTGGTTCTGGAAGGTGGTTTCGACGGGAAAGGTACGTTCTTCTATATCCCGTTTTCTGGCTTCCAGTCGATGGTCGAGGTGTTCCGCCGGAGCGAGATCAAACTGTTGGTTACGGGCAAGCTGCTGAACGTGGAAAGGTACGCACTGATCAGCCAAGCCCCGCTCGTGGTGGTGTGTCCAACGCCGCAGCCCAAAGCCTGCTCGACCTCACAAGATTCCTTGCGCCGGGAGATAAGTTTTCCTACCGTTTACAGTGGTTTCGATGCCCGTTTGGTCAACGATGCGCTCTGGCCTCTACCCACTATGCAAATAACTTTTATTCCGCCTACTTCGATGCCGCCGTAAAGTTGAGCACTGTTCACGGTTCAATTATACGCGGTAGATGGCTGTCAAATATCAAAGTGGACATAGTGAATCATCGGTCAGGGCAGGGGATGAAAAAAGAGACTTGGCTGATTCGCAAGATCCGTCAAGTCGAAATTCCAATCGTTCGCATCAACGCGTCGACTATTTGGTTTTCAAGAATAAGTTTGTGTAATACGCTGCCAGGTTTTTGGCGTGTTCTGGACTAGTGAGTTGATGTTTCTGAGCAACGCTAAAGAAATTGGGCGCGAGCATGGTAAACATAATGGAAGATAGAATCTGTGAGAGCAGCAGGCGCGTTTCGGCCGGGTCCCTTTGTGGGTCTTCACGAGTTACTCGTTCAATGAGTCTATCGAACACTTTGATAATCGCCTGCGCACTGATCGAGTCGTATTTCTTTTCTGTGATGGCTTTATAAAGATGGGCTGTGGAAACGCCTGGATAGCGCAAACTACCTTCGAGCAGATAGAAGAAAACATTTTCAAGAATCTCTTCGAGCGGTCGTTGCACGTCGTCAATAGCACTAATTACGTCTTCCATCATATGATTGATGGTCATGGATAGCGCCGTGGACACCAGTCCATCCTTCGAACGAAAGTAATAGTTGATGGATGCAATATTTGTTCCGGCTTCCTTGGCAATCTTGCGGGTGGTCACTTTGTCTATGCCGTACTTTTCGATGCAGGTCACAACGGCTTCCAAAATCAATTGCCGGGTTGGATTTTTCTCTGACATTAATCGCCTCGGTTAACTTTCCAGGCCACACATTTGAACTGAGAGTTCCCACAGTTGCCTGGCTGCCTGCGAATTTAGCGCATATGCACTCGGGACTTTAGGTTGACCGTGTTTCCAGTAGACTTCTGTAGAGTTTTGAATGGATGGCTCCGTCGCCAGATAAATAATTCCCTTGGCGGATTCTTCCGGGAGGATGCCGCCTCGTCGTCGTATATCCCAAATCCAACGCGCCAGAAAGGAATTGCTCTTCAGGCCGATCTCCGTGTTGACCAGGCCGGGATCTGCAGCAAAGGCACGAACGGTTGAACCGGCACCCAAACAGCGATTGAGTTCGGCTGTGAACAGCACGTTTGCAAGCTTGGTCTGTTTGTAAGCATGCATGGGACGATAGCGCCTGAGTAGTTGAATGTCGCCCCAGTTGAGTCGCGTATGGTAGTGCGAGCCGGAACTGACGGTTACGACTCGGGCGGTCGGTGCAGCTTTAAGCAAGGGAAGTAGTTCGTGTGTGAGTAGGAAGGGAGCCAGGTGATTGACCGCCCATTGTAGGTCGAAGCCTTCCGGCGTTAGAGTTTGCCAGAAGGGGATTGTAGCGGCGTTGTTGATCAAACCGTCCAGTGCGGTCATGCCCCAATCGGCAAGCTTGGCGCGGATTTTACACGCCAGGCCCCGCACCGCGGCTTGGATGGAAAGATCTGCCAGGAAAACCGCGACCCGTCCGCCGTTCGGATGAAGTGCCCGGAGTCGCTCCTCAGTCTGTGTACATCGCCTGGAATGGCGCCCAACTCCAATAACGGACGCGCCTCCTTTGATCAGTCCTTCCGCAACGGCTAGCCCGATCCCTGAGGTTGCACCCGTGACAACAAAGGTCTTTTCTTTCAGTGAAGTGATCATTCTATTTCCTTCCGTTCTCAGACAATCTTATTCCTAAGAAATGATTTTGTCAAGTGTTTTATACAATCGTTTCAAACATTTGATTGACATTTTCGGAATTTGATAGTATATTCACTGCGATAGCTTTACAAGAAAAGGAGGTTTCGCTGAGCAGCATGTTTTCCATTACCGGTGCAACAGGCGGGCTAGGCAAGGCGTTCGCGGCAGAATGTGCCAGTCGAGGCTGGGATTTGTTCCTGACAGACTTGAGAGCTGAGAATTTGGCGATGCTTGCAAAAGGCCTTGAACGTTCCCATAGCGTAAGCGTGCTTTACCACGCGGCGAACCTGACGGATGCGGTTTCGCGCGCTGAGATGTTCGATAAGATTCGCTCGGAGGGTTGGAGGTTTCGCGGCCTGCTCAACGTAGCCGGACTCGACCATGAAGGTCTGTTCTATGAACGCAGCCGCGAAGAGATTTCTGCCATTATCCGCCTGAACGTCGAAGCGACTTTGATTGTGACCCGTGCTTTACTGGATTTCAAGGACGCAGTCATCCCGTTTCGGATTATCAATGTATCCAGCCTGGCCGCGTTTTTCTCGATGCCAGTCAAAGCGACATACGCCGCGTCGAAACGTTTTTTGCTTGACTTTTCATTGGCCCTCCGCAACGAGCTGCGCGAACAGAATGTAACGGTGACCGTCCTATGCCCGGCGGGTTTGCCCACTAATGCAGAATGTATTACAGCCATCGAGGCACAAGGCATCCTGGGACAATTGACGACCGAGGATATCGGAAAGGTTGCTCATCAGACCATCGAGGCCGCTTTGCTTGGACGCGCCATTGTCATCCCAGGTTTTCTGAACCAGGCCTTGAAATGGCTAGGTGGATTGGTGCCACCGGCCAGCCTCGCGGAATTGGTGGGCAACCGCTGGCGGATGGCACATCAAAAGAGTGTCCAGCGAAGCCGCCTTGTTACACATGCAGTTGATTCTTTGAAAGTCCCATGAGATTGCTTTGTGGTCATTTTGTGACTCTTTCATTGGGCTGGTTCGACGGGTAATCGTTCGTGGATGTCAATACCGCGATGGTTGAATCTTTGTGGTCGGGAATCCCTCTTCGATGGATTTGACCACTGCTTCGATCTCCTGATCGAGATTGTATTTATTGCTCAATAACTTCACGCCGCTCGGATCATCCGGCGGATTGGGTTTCTCGTCATTGGGAGATAGTGGTTTGATATAAGGCGGCGAAAGAGCATCACGCGCTTCAGTGACCGGGTGTTCACTCATTACCCAATCAATCAGGTAGTTTGCCAGATTGAATATGGATGGTTGTGAGCGTCCGGATTCGGGGAGATCGTAACTGTAGTCAGCAACCTTTATGAACCGCCTCAACAAATTCGGATCGGCGGTGGCGCCATGGCGCCACGAGTCGGATGAGATCGTCAAAGTCCACCGCACCGCGATAGGCGAGGGCGCGCTGAGAGTCGGAATAAACCGTCAGCCCCATCTCGGCCAATGGAAGGGGAGCCGGCTGAAGGGGCGCTGGAACGACATGCCCTCTGTGGCTGAGCGCGCTCCGACCGGGTGGAAAGGTACGCACTGATCAGCCAGCCCCGCTCATGGCGGTGGTGTGTCCAACGCCGCAGCCCAAAGCCTGCTCGACCTTACAAGGTCCCCTGCGCCGCGAGATAAGTTTTCCTACCGTTAAAATAACATCACTCGGAAAAACTATACTTTTGGAGGTCGAAAATAGCCTTCGGCTGGTTTTTGATTTTCCATAACCACACTGACCGGTCCATCCCCGGTTATCTCTGACATGTATTCCAGGTCCGGCTCTGGCCGCAGCTCCTCCGAATTGAGATCGGAAACTGTTCTATGGATGGCGAGGGCCGCCCGCAGTGCCCGTACTGCATCGTCTTCCCGGCTCACATCAAACCCGAATACCACCATGACGCAGTCGCCTATGAACTTGTCCAGGTGGCCATCGTGCCGTTTTACGATGGCGGCGGCAGCTCCGTATAATATTGTTTAATTTTATAAGCAGGAGTAGTATAATTTATATTATCGATCTTTATAATAGGAGTCTGAAGATGATTCACAGTGTTGTTCATGTTTTTCCGCAAAAGGATTACCCTGTTTATGTCTGTTTTAACGACGGCAGAATTAAACTGTATGACATGAAACCATTAGTTCAAACTGCCTGAAACCGTTATGGGAACGCCATACGAACCCGACCCGCCATTATCAGAATCCCTCATCGCCGCTGCCCTGACGGATTTGAGCGTCAGGCTCAAAGTACTGCTGCATGAGCGTCTTGAGAAGCTGGTCCTCTACGGCTCGCGGGCACGGGGGGATTATGATCCCGAATCCGATGTGGATGTGGCGATTATCGTGAAGGACCTTGACCGTGATCTGAAATTGAAAATATTCGACCTGGTCGCCGATATCGAACTCGAATACCTGGTCCCGCTTTCCACGCTCGTTTTATCATATTCCGCCTTTACTGATTTGCTTACCAGGGAAAGATTGATAGCGCTCGACATAGAGGGGGAGGGCATCCCCTTATGACCGAGAAAAATATCAGATTGGCTGTCTCCGAGGAAGTAAACCGCGCAGCCGAAGCAAAAAAGGCCGCCGACCTTTTATACGATAACGGGTTGATCACGGATGCGGTATCAAAACTATATTACTATCTACTCTACCATATAAGAGGGCTGCTGCTGACAAAAGATCTCGAGCCGAAAAGCCATGAGAGCGCGCTCAGGTTATTTGGCCTGCACTTCGTCAAACCCGGGATTTTCGAGCCGCAGGCTTCGCATATATTTTCGCGGCTTATGAAATTCCGGGAAGAGGCTGATTACAACCCTTCATACACCTTTACAAAGGAAGACTATATCCAGTTCCGAGAAGAGGCGGCGTCTTTAACCGCTCTGGTCGAAATGTATCTGCATAAAGGGGGATTTTATTAAACCGAAAAGATGAATTACAATGGCCGGATTAACAACCATCCAGTCCAGAAGCGGGGCTCATAGAACCTTCGATAGTTATCTGAATGATGATGTTGTTTCTATGTTCGGTCTTACTTGTGTCCTGCGGCCTGGGAGGTAAAAGGAACATGAAATCCGTTTCGCAAAGATTCAATGTGAAAATCTCGTCGTCTGAAGACCGAAGCCACCAAAAAACATATATGGGCGAATTCGTCTTTTATAACGACCTTTCTTCCGATTAGGCGATAAGTTCAGAAATCGGGTAGTAACCGCAAATTAGTCTTGCCCTCGAACGCTGAAAATCATCTTTTTCATGTTCGATCCTAGGTTGATTCGATTGGATTCATTGAGAGTCGCACATAATTGTGCCAGCGCTTCTACAGCTTTCTTTGAACGCTGCTGGGGAAAAGACACGTGCAAAACATCACCACTTTTCCTGACATACGTGCGGCTGTTCAGAATCGATTTCACGAACTTGTTTACGTCTCGAAGATCTTTATAAAAAGGTTTGACGATCTCAACAATTTCCCTCTTTGCCCATATGGCATTCATTTTCAGCCAGTCAAAGAAAAGCTTCTTCTCATCGCTGAGTCTTACGATGCCCTTGTGCTTTATTCGCTCAAACAGATTGACCTTTCTAGGCAAAGCATCTCTTTTTTCAATTTGATTTGTTATCTGACGGCTGAGAGCCTGGTGCTTTCTTTTGATCTTAAGCGCCTCCTTCTTCTTGCCATTTTTCTCAAGCTCTATTATGCGATCTGACATTCTCTTTTTCTGAACCCTAAGATTCGATATCCGCTTGTTGCTCGTCCTTCGTTCCGGATTGTCGATTTCGTGGCATATTCCCTGGTCCCTATTCTCCAAGCCCAGTCTATACAATAAACCCTCTGTAAAGGCTTCCTTCCTGTAGGAGTGTATTCTGTCTATCCCGTGGTCTTTCAGCTCTTTGAACATGTTCTCCTGCGCACCCCACCTCCGGGTCAGGTGCTGTACCAAATCCTCAAGAGGTGTTTCAAAATCATTGCTCAAAGCCGGCGAGGTCTTCTTGCCTTTGCTTATCCATATCTCGCGAAACTTGGCCTTTTTTCTCTCTGCCTTAAACTCAGCTTTTATTTCGCAGGCATACAACTTCTTCTCTTTAACCTGTCCGTATCCATTGCCTTGTTGCTCTACCCTGACCTCTATCCAATCGGCGGCCCTTATTTCTTTCGGCACCTCCTTTGCATCCGATCGCCAGCAGATAAATCGTATAGTTTCCGAGATACCCACGCAGAACTCCTTCGAATATCCCCCTCGATCGAATACTTCCAAAAGCCCTTTTTTCGTAGCCCCATAAATAGCCCTCAGCTTCTCATCTACATCCTTGATGTAGTGCTGTGTTTTTCTGTAGCCATCCGAAATAGTGGCGTAAACCGGCAGGCCATCTCTTTCATGTACAAAGAAATACTCTCTACCGTGCATCGCAAGCCGCTTCTGGGGATAGTAGCCGTGCAGAATATCTCTTGCCCCATAATAAGGCATGAAATGCGCATCAACATAAACAACCTCAGAGAAGCTCAACAACTCATGCATCCTCTTCGAGCTCTCAAAGATCACATCACGCATATCCATCTGTGCCGCTATCAGAGGTATGCGTTGCCTGTACAGAGAAACCGAGGGAAGCTTAACCTTTCCAAGCATCCCCCCCATTTCATAGCTCGGTAGCAATTTGAAGTCTTGCTCTACCTTGGCAATCTCGGCGGCGTTCAACACGGCATACGTTACAGCCAACTCGGTATTGCTAAACCGGCAATCCTCTTCATCGGGAGGAATATAGTCTGCCAGCCCATAATCATCCAAAAAAGGAATGACAGCGGAACAACCTCCGTGCTCCACACATCGCTCCTCCCCTTCGCCAAGTTCCTCAACAAAGTCTATTTGCTCCTCATCACCGCCGGAGCGTTGCTCTGAAGAGGCAGGTTCTTTGAGCTTCTCTTCATTCTCTTTTTTCTTAGCTTCTTCTGCTGCCTGTTTTTCAAGGTTTTCCGCTCGTCGTCGTTCCCGTTCCTCTCGATATTCTTTTAATATCCTCTGCATCATGCTGCGGGAAAGGCCCTTTTCATAAGTACCTTCTTCAACCTTTTGGTTGACCGCCTCGAGAATCTTACTTTGATAGCCGTAACGGTTCTCGACTTCAAGGTATTTGCTGATAACGAATTGTTTCAGCTCATCGCTTGTGGAGGGCGGACCTGGCCTGTAGTCCAGTAATCCGTCAATCCCTTGATCCCTGTAAACTCTTAATATCTTGGCAATGGTATGGCGACTGACTTTGAAAAACTCACAAATGGTTTTCTGTAATACACCAATTGTACCCAATAGGGCAATACCAAGCTTCTTACCAAACAAGTCGGCGCTGTTAAATGAATAATAAGGTAATCCATCCCAGAAGATTTGAACATTTCCATGCTCATCTTCCTTTGAAAACACTAACCCATTTGGTCCCAGTAACTGCTGAACGATCATGTTCAAACAATATCACATCAAGGAAAAACTGTCAATAGAAAGGCCGCTATTTATAGACTTATTTGCGCGATTATCCGAGTTCTGAACTTATGTCAAACTTATGCGGCTGGAAGGGACAGCACCCTAATAAAGGTTTACTGAACAGGAGAAGAAAATGACATCACTCTTTAGATATAAGTATGTTAAATATGTATCCTTGGGGCTATTGCTGCTATTGATAAGTTTTTCCCTGCTCCCTTCGCTTTGGATGTTCATAACGTCATTCAAGGGCAGCGCCGAAACGTATACCAGCCCTCCAACCTGGGTGCCCACACATCCCACATTGGATAACTTCGGTTACATACTGAGAAGAGGTAAGTTCGCCATCTACTTCCGCAACAGCGTGATAGTGGCTCTTGCAACTACCATAGTAACTTTAATTGTCTCCTCTTCTGCGGGCTATGCCTTTTCCAGGTTCAGGTTTCCTGGTCGGGGGTTCCTGCTTCTGGCCTTTTTGATCACCCAGATGTTTCCCAGCGTTCTCTTGATCATCCCATTGTTTCAAATTGTTAAGGCTGCGAGGCTGATAAATACCCTGTACGCCTTGGTGCTTTCGTACGTTACCTTCACTTTGCCCTTGTATCTGGCTGATGAAAGGGTTTTTCGATCAGATCCCTCGAGAGCTGGATGAGGCGGCTATGATAGATGGGTGCTCCCGAGTACCTGCCCTGGCGCATGTAATTTTTCCTGTATCCCTTCCAGGGGTCGTGGCTGCAGGAATTTTTGCCTTCATAGGTGCATGGGATGAGCTCGTGTTCGCTCTGACCTTTACCTCCAGCGATGCCGTCCGTACCCTTCCTGTGGGTCTTCAGAGGTTCATTACCTCTTATGAAGTTCAGTGGAATCATTTGGCAGCCGGCTCTGTGATTGTCACAGTTCCTGTCATCATTATGTTTCTTTTTATTCAGAGGTTCCTGGGCAAAGGGATAATAGCAGGGTCGGTAAAGGGATAGGGCATCGTGGTAGAAACAGGTGCCATGTTGATGCAAAACGGTCTTTTCCTTAGAGGTGAAAGGATTCCCCTCTTTGGTGGGGAGATGCATTTCTGGCGTATAAACCCGGAGTATTGGGAGAGGTGCCTCAGACAACTGAAGGCTATGGGTCTCCACCTTGTTTCCACCTACCTCAGTTGGCGGCGACACAGTATTTCGCCGGATGAGAACGACCTGACTGGAAGAACCGATCCCCGGCTAAACCTGCCTGCCTTTTTGGGTCTTTGCGCCGAACTGGGTCTATGGGTTCATTTGAAGCCGGGGCCGTGGATCTGCGCTGAGGAGGAAAATGGAGGTTATCCCGACTGGCTTGTCAGGGATGAAGACATTCAAGTGAAGAATAACCAGGGTCGACCGGTACTGGGATATAACCCCCCGTTCAGTGGGCCCATTCCCAGTTACTTGCATCCCCAATATTTGGAATATGTTCACAAATGGCTGACCGACGTAGATTCTTGTATTAAGGACTTCTGTTACCCGCGTGGACCTATTATCCTTGTTCAACTGGATAACGAGCCGAGCATGACCTTCCACGATGGGATGTTTGAGTCCGACTATAACTCGGTTAACGTCCAAGGTTTCGGTTTTTATCAGCAGTGGCTACACGGAAAGTATGGTTCTATTGAAATGCTTAACCGTGCCCATGGCGCGAACTACAGCGGTTTTTCTGACGCGGAAGCACCGCTATCTCTGGAGGTCAAATGCTTTGGCGACCTGCGAAGGTACACCGACTGGGCCGAGTTCAAAGAATGGCTACTGGCCAGATATGTTGAGGTGCTCCGAGAAATTCACTTGAAAAATGGGATACAAGGTGTTTTATTCACGGTGAATTATAACCATCACGCGTTTATGTCCGTGCCCAACAATTGGAGCAAGCTTGAGCAGGCCAGCGGATTGGGAGGATACGACTATTATGCCGTTCCCCCTTTACAACACAAGGATTTTGTGGATTTCGTAAAAGCTGTGAATTACAGCCTGGCCACATTAAAAATACCCTGGGCCCCGGAGATGATGTGCGGGATATGGAGGTTTGAAGGTTCGGAAGAGATTGACGCAGATCTATTGGCTCCCCACATGGAAGGCATGTACTTTCTCAGTCTTGCCTACGGGATTAAGGGAATAAATTTCTACATGTTGGTCAACCGAGAGAACTGGCAACACGCCCCTGTAGATGAGAGGGGTCGACATATGTCGACGTACAGTGTCCTCAAGAAGGTAATGGATTTTGTAAAGGCAGTGAAAGATTTTACTTCCTTGCTCAAGAATCAGAAAGTAGCGGTTATGTACTACCGGCCTTACGCCTGGGAAGCCTACATTACTGCAGGTGCAGACGTCGTCCTGGAAGGCCTTCATCTAGGGGAGGCCTATCGTTCATTTGAAGTCCTGTATGCTGCCTTAGTGGAATTAAACTATGACCCGGGAATATTTGATCCCTTCGTGAATAATGAGAGAGATATTTCTAAATATCAACTGCTCTTCGTTTCATCGAGCGTCTATATGGATGAGGGAACACAAAAGCTCTTGAGGCGATATGTGGGAAATGGGGGAATCCTGGTTTTCTCTTTCCAATTGCCTCATCTGGATCTGGACATGAAGCCCTGTTCACATTTCGACACGAATGGGAAATATGTGGTGTCGAAATTTTCCGCGGAATCAAAATCTTGCTCCAAAGTGCTCTTCGTCGAACGCAATCTTGGTAAGGGGAAGGTGGTAGTAATGGAAACGTATCTCCCTTGTCAAGAAAAGGATAAGAAGAATGGAGAGTATCTAGAGGCCCTTGGATCGTTATTAAGTGATCATGGCCTGACGCCCGAGGTCGTGGCCGACGATCGGTATATCGCCACGATTGTCCAGGAAAACGATTTTGAAGAAATATTATTCGTAATAAATATGACCTCTCAATCCAGGGAAGTGAAGTTGAGATTCAAGAAGGTCACAACTGGAACACTGAGGAGAATATTTTCTCAAGAACCAGTGTTATTCATTAAAAATAGGGAGACTACCCTGACCATGGCCGGAAGGGGAATAGAGGTTTTTCACATTTTGAAATGAGGGATACAACCGTTGCTACGTGGACAGCTATTTCAGCGGGTATCTGGCGGGGAAGCGTTTGCGAGATACCGGTCACTGGAAACCGGCATACATCACCTGCGGGTTGCAGAGATCTGAGGTCCACAAAGCAAGGTGCTCTGGTTTTTGTGATTCCTTCAAAGGATATTCGAGGTGACCAGGTGAAATCCTATGCGCTCAGTTTTCCAAAAGATTTTATATGGGGAACCGCCACCTCTTCGTACCAGATCGAAGGTGCATGGAACGAAGACGGGAAAGGTGAATCCGTCTGGGACCGTTTTGCCCATTCTCCGGGAAAGATTGCCGGCGCTGGCACTGGCGATGTGGCATGCGACCATTACCATAAGTTCGCCGAAGATGTTGCACTTATGAAGGAACTTGGGCCTCGGGCATACCGATTTTCGATCTCCTGGCCGCGGGTTCTCCCCTCCGGAAGGGGTACGGCAGGAACGCCCCCTCCATCGGACCCGATGATATGCAGGCCATATCCGTACCGATCGATTTCCTTGGGGTGAACTACTATACCCGGCGAACCGTAGCGCACGACGAAACAGGCGACTTTCTGCAGGTTCGGGGGATTCGATACCACTTTGTTCCTCACGCTGACTTTGAGGAGTGGGAAGTGTATCCCGAAGGTCTCTACCTGTTCCTGCGGCGGGTCCACGCTGAGTATGGAGCTCCCGTTCTCTATGTAACCGAGAATGGGACACCGCTTCCCGACACCATCGATCAAAACAATCGCATTGCAGATACCGAACGGATTGAGTATTTGAAACGACACTTCTCCGCCGCATGGCACGCACTCGAGGATGGAGTTAATCTTCAGGGATATTTCGTATGGTCGCTTATGGACAACTTCGAGTGGAATTTCGGATTCACCAAGCGTTTTGGTCTGGTCTATGTGGATTATGAAACGCAACGCCGTATTGTGAAGGAAAGTGGGCGCTGGTTCGCGCGTGTCATTTCAGAAAACACTGTCATGGTATAGTTCAGGTTAACTCAATGTTATGCATTCATTTTCCTTCATTTATATGAAGATACTATTTTACGTGTTAATTCCAGTTCTTGAAATGGGATTGTCATATAAACCTTCTGCGTTTAGAAGCAGTCTTGTTACTCTTTCAACAATTTCATCCTGCTCTTTTTGTAAAAGAAGTCCTTTAGCAAATGAGATTTCGCAGATGGGCATTTTTTCCTCCAGATTAATCGAAAATAGATCTTACAAAGCAATCAATTATATCAAACATATTCAATACCGCGTCCCGCACAGCTTTCACTTCCTCGCGGGTCATGACCACAGGCAGACGCCTGGGCTTTTGCGCGCACGGATGACTTCGCCAGGTCCGCCGACTTCGCAGCCAAAAACACGGCGATACAGGAACAGGAGCGCCGCAAGGGCCTGGTTTTGGGTCGAAGCGCTTACCTTTTCCTTGACCGCATCCCAGACACGGCCGGGCACTGATTTTACTGCTTCGATAAGGGTGCCGTCATAGGGGATCTGTACAAGTAGTTTTCCAGCCTGATCGCCGCGGATTGCTACGGTCACGGCTTAAATTTCCATCTTCGTAGAATGTGATTTTTTAAATCTACCTTTTTCCATATAAAAAATCAATTGCGCACGATACCGTGGATATTATATCCTTAAGAAAGCGAAACGAAACCTGCGCCACTATGGGCTGCAAAGCCCGGACAGGTAACTACCGGCGTAAGAGTCAGAGGCGGTGCAGGCTCTGCAAGCAAGGGGCTGCCCAATATTTTTACCCCCAGCTTCTCGTCCCCGTAGGGGGCTTTCGAAGTTTTGACTGAAAAAGTATGCATTGATTGATCCGTCGCAATAGGCGCCGCTTCTCTCTCACCACTGATACTTCTCTTTGATGTCACCCACACCGTCATCTGTGAAGGGCCGCGGTTGCCCCACAGGTGATAGGGGATGAAGGTGAGAGGGTTTCCATCAGTGGATTTCGCTTCAATTTTCATGATGCTACCAAGTAGGGTTTCGTCAAAGACAGGTTGAAGCGAGGATGTGTCAACTTTGATATTGAAAATATCCGTGTTTGGATTGTCGATGCTTTCGAGACAATAAACCAGTGGGCCGCGAATGACGGCAATTTTGCCTTCATGCCCTTTGACCTTGGGATGGGCGCGGCGAATCTGGATCGCCATATCAAAGTTAATTTCGATGAGATTATTGGATGACCATGCGCGAGTGATGGATAGGAAACGACTCCCACGCGGGTCGTAGCCCGAGGCAGTAACCGTTACATGTTTTGGTGAAATGGTTTCGGCTTCCACTTCCTGCCCGTTGACTTTGACTTGCGGTTTGCTGCTCCAGGATGGCAATCGTAGATGCAACGTGAATTCGGTGGATGATGTAGATGGCGTAATTTTAATTTCAACTTTTCCATTCCAAGGGAATTCGGAATGGAGTTCAATCCTTACCAAGTCATTCTCGAGTTGACTGGTGATGTATTGGTGAATCCAAAGGTTGTTCTGAGATTCGGAGTCCGAAGTCACCTGACTTCGGTGCAAAATCGAGAGATTTTGCAGTCCGTAAATATATTTCCCCAAGTCTGCCCAAATGCGCGAGAGGTTGGACGGGCAACAGGGCACGGCGTACCAGGGCTTGCGCGTCACGCCGCCGCGGCAGGTGAGTGGATTGTTGTAAAGGTAGGACGCGCCGTCCATGCCCATGCCGACGGCCGCGGCGTTGTAGAGTTGCCATTCGAACAGGTCGCTGTATTTGGCTTCGCCTGTCAGTTTCGCCATTTCCCAGTTCCAGAACAGACTGGCGAGGGCGGCGCAAGTTTCGGCGTAGGCGTATTCGGGGTCGAGTTCGTAGTCGTCGCCGAAGCCTTCGAGACCAGGCAGGGAACCGATCCCGCCTGTGACGTACATGCGTCGTGTGACCATGTGTTCCCAGGCGCGCTCTAGGGCGGGAATGAGGCTTGAGTCGCCTGTCTCACGTGCGAGCATGGCGGTGGCAGTTTCGAGATACGCAAAGCGGACGGAATGCCCGACAGGTACGGTTTGCTCCCGAACGGGTGCGTGCTGTTGAAAATATTTTCCGCTTAGGGCGCTGGCGTACCAACGCAGGGTGGTGTTGCGCGGTTTGGGCGCGACGTTGCCAGGTGGAAGTTGGAAGGGCTTGAACTCGGGATGGGCGGCGAGGTATTCCTGTTTCTTCTGCCGCACAAATTTGTCGCGCTGATGCACGCTACTATGCTGCCGCAGGAGGGACAGGGCAAAGCGCGGGTTGCGTCCGCGTTGCTCGATGAACTGGCGCGCCATAGCGAGATAGGAAGCGTCGTGCGTAACGTGATACAGGCGGAGGAGTGCGATCTCGATCTCTTCGTGACCCGGGGTATGTTCTGGTCCTTTACCGCGAAAATCGTTCACGATGCGGTCGGCGGCGCGGCGGGCGATGTCGAGCAGGTTGGTGCGGCCTGTCGCTTCGAAGTGCGAGACGCCCGCTTCGATGAGATGTCCGTGGCAGTACAGTTCATGCTCAATCTGGAGATTCGTCCAGCGCGTGCCTGGGAAATGAATCTGGCTGTAGGTGAAGAGATAGCCATCGGGGGACTGGGCACGCGCCAGAAGGGCGATAAACGCGTCCATGACGGAAGCCAGCCGAGGGTCAGGAAAGGAGGCGAAGATTCGGGAGGCGGCGTCCAGCCATTTGTGCGCGTCCGAATCGGCGAAGAACCAGCCCTCGCGGAAGCCGTCCACGTCCCCTGCGGCGATGCAGAAGTTCTCGATAGAGCCAGTGGCTTCGAGTTGATCCCACTGATGAAAGATGGCGCGGCGCGCGTTGACGTCGAGACGGTCGCGCCAGAAACCATCGGTGATCTTTGCATTCATGCTTTTTTGTCGTTGATGAGGAAGAGCGGGATGAGCGCGAGCAGTGTGATGACCGAGCCGACCTGGAAGATGATCGGGACGGGGACGAAGCCTGCCTGACCGTTGAGCGTGGTGGGGATGCCGAAGTTTTGAATCAGCGTCGAGCCGATCCACGGACCGATGACCATCGGGATGGCGATCCAGAAGATCATGCGGATGCCGAGGAACTTGCCGCGGTTTTGTTCGGGGAGGACGTCTTTGAGCCAGGCCACCGAGGCGATGGAACTCGCCACCGAGAAGGCCTGCCAGAGCAGACCTGTGAGCGAGAGCAGTGGCAGGGTGCGGACGAGGGAAAACAGAATCCCGCCGAGGCTGGAAACGATGATGGCGATGGCGATCATGATGCGCTTGTTCCAGCGGTCGGCGAGGATGCCGAAGGGGATGGCGAGCACGGCGTTGCCCAGCATGACCGCGCCGCCGATGATGCTGAACTCGGTCTTGCTGACGCCGACGAAGTTATTAAGATAGACGATGAGATAGGGGAACGAGACTTGCATGCCGACACTGCTGACCATGATGAAGAGCAGAAGGATGAAGAGTTGGCGGTTGTGCTTGAGTGTGTCGAGGCTGAACAGGTCGGCGAACTCCGCCCAGAAGGAACGGCGAGGCTCGTCGCTCACGAGGAGCGGTACATCCTGTAAGAGGCTGCCTGCCACCAAACCGACCACGATCACGATCCCGCCCAGCACGTAGAAGAAAATGAAATAGCCGACGCTGTCGATCAACATGCCTGCCGCGACTAGGGCCACGATCTGCGCGAGGAAGACGCTCAGGTTGAGCACACCTTCCACGCGGCCGCGCGTGTCGCTGGTGGCGATGTCGGCTGTCCAGGTGTTGAAGGCCGCGTCATTGGCGGTGGAGCCGAAGAAGGTCATGAGCGAGTCAGCGACCACGACCATGAAGATGGCGAGGCTGGATACTTTGATGTAAGCGACGGTTGGAAACAGAACGGTTGAAATTCCCCACAGAATATAACCGAACAGGATGAACGGACGGCGGCGTCCCCAGCGCGAGCGGGTACGGTCGCTGAGCGTACCCATCAGGAGGGTGGTCAGCGTGGCGGTGATGGCGCTGGCCGCCACCATCCACGCGACGGGACGCGGGTCGGGGGTGATGGTGTCGTAGACGAAGGTGTTGAACCAGAAGTTTTCGACGGCCCAGGCGATCTGCCCCGTAAGGGCGAGGGCGGTCATCACGAACCAGGCGCGGGCGGTGATACGGGGGGTGTGGTCATAAGGAGTCCTTCTTATGGTGCGCAACGAGGCTTCGATCTACGAGGTCGAGTGCGTTGGACATGCACAGCACCATATCGGATAATGGGCCATGCGGCTTTTTAATCATCTGTATCATTTTTCATAATTGAATTACCCCGGATATTACTCTTATTTTTTTGCCTTGTCAAGGCCACGCGATTTAAGTTCTTTTTTCATAACTCAATGATCAGGCTGATCGAACAGGTGATCGCTGGCTGTATAATTGATCCTGGAGTTCATTCTGGATAATATCCCAACCGTTTTCTGTATGTGGGATAACACATTTTCAAGGGCAGAGATATTGAAAACCATTTCATTTTCTCTTAATATTTCTTGACTATCGTCTGGTCCAGAACGCGAGAGTGCTCGGGACTGAATGGGTATGCTCTGTCATCCCGCATCAGTGAACCTCGTCGGCAAATCTTCCAGCACATCATCCAGGAGCCCAATCCGCAGGCCATCCTTCAGCCTGATCACCGCAAAGTCATCCCTCCCAATCGGAGCTTGCCCATCACTGCGACTCACACACGCCAGTAACAGACATAATGCCGCAATCACCATGCCCTTCTTCATACCTTTCTCCCCTTAACGAGAGTGAAAAAATGATGCATTGTACCATTTCTCATTTAATGAAGCCGTGCCCATACAGAAAACAAGACCCAAAATAATGAATAAAGAACAGACTGCTTCGATAGATAGAATCTGATCGTTATTGAGCTTGCCTGCTGTACACCTGAACATATCCGTTTATTTGACTTTGTCAATTCAATATGATAAAGTTTTGTTTAAGAGTCTTAAAAGACTCCAAATAAAAAATTTAAGGGAGGTCAAAATGACAAAAAGAATCATTATGCTTGCCTTGAGTCTCTGCTTGTTATCGTTACCTTCACTTTGGAGCGGGGGACAGCCGGAAAAAAAGACGGAAGCCGTCTCAACGGCCTTAACCGGAAAGGCGGAGATCTTCTCCTGGTGGACGGCCGGAGGGGAGGCAGAGGGCTTGAATGCCCTGATCACTCAATTTAACAGTATGTATCCCGATGTGCAAGTAATTAATGCCACTGTGGCCGGCGGCGCGGGGACAAATGCCAAGGCAGTCTTAAAGACCAGGGTCTTGGGCGGAGACCCCCCCGACTCTTTCCAAGTGCACGCCGGGCATGAGCTTATAGATACCTGGGTTAAGACAAATTACATGGAGTCCCTCACCTTCATCTACAAAGAAGAGGGCTGGGAAAAGGTAATGCCGAAGGGCATCCTGGATATTGTCACCTACAATAACGATTATTGGTCCGTGCCTGTAAACATTCACAGGGCGAATGTGCTCTGGTACAGCAAACCGGTCTTTCAAAAATACGGGCTGAAGCCTCCCAAGACATTTGACGACTTTTTCAAACTGTGCGAAGACCTGAAAGCCAAAGGGATCGTTCCCGTGGTCATGGGCACCAAAGACGGTTGGGAGGCGGGGCATGTATTCGAAGCCTTCCTGATCGGCACCTTAAGTGCGGAAGGTTATGCGGGCCTCTGGACCGGGAAGACTAAGTGGTCAGATCCCAATGTTAAGAAGGCCCTGGAGCTTTTTAAAAAGATGCTGGATTACCTGAATACCGATCATTCGGCCCTCACCTGGGATGAAGCCGGCCAGTATCTAATCCAGGGCAAAGGGGCGATGCTCATCATGGGTGATTGGACCAACGGCTGGTTCATGTCCAAAAACTACAACGATTACGGCTGGGCCTTACCTCCTCAGAATGAGGGGATCTTCGACGCCCTATCAGACAGCTTCGGTTTGCCGAAAGGCTCGAAGAACAGGAACCAGGTTATCGCCTGGCTTAAAGTACTGGGATCCAAGAAGGGGCAGGAAGCTTTCAACAAGCTGAAAGGCTCGATACCGGCCAGAACCGATGTGGATAAGTCCCAGTTCAATCCTTATCTGCAGTCATGCATGGACGACTGGAACAACCACAAGATCGTTCCCAGCGTCATTCACGGCGCGGCGGCCAGCGAAGGCTGGGCAACCGAGTATAAGGACACACTCTCCCTCTTCGTCTCCAGGAAAGATGTTGAAAAAACTCAAGCCGCTCTGGTTGCGGTCGCTCAAAATGCAGGTGTGAGTCAATAAGCAGCTCAAACAGTATTAAGGGGTGTAGCATGCACCCCTTTCTTTTTTGAGGTCGGCATGCAAGAAAACAGGCAAGACAGATTTTATTCTTTATTATTCGTATTTCCTTCAATTGTTTGTATTCTGGTCTTTGTCTATCTTTTTATCGGCTGGACCGGATATATATCTTTTACAAAATGGAATGATGTACTTCCCGATCTGCAATTTGTGGGTTTTAAAAATTTTGTCCGCCTCTTTCAAATAGAACGTTTTCAGATAGATCTGAAGAATACCCTGGTTTTTACCGCCCTTTTTATAGTCCTAAGCCTTACCATCGGGCTCGTTCTGGCTATTATGCTGGATCAGAGGATAAAAGGGGAGGGTATATTCAGAAGTATCTTCCTGTTTCCGATGGCAATTGCTTTTATAGTAACCGGGGTGGTCTGGAGGTGGATATTAAACCCCGGAAGCCAGGAGCTCGGCAGTATCGGCATCAATCAGCTTTTGGATAAGGTGGGCTTAAGTTTTTTGAAGTCCGGCTGGTACACGGACCCCAAAATCGGAATCAAAGCTGTAGTCATAGCCGCAGTCTGGCAGCTCTCCGGTTATACCATGGCGATGTA
>JBFMGN010000299.1:0-4930 GCA_040752435.1 Spirochaetota bacterium | reverse complement strand
GTTCGGGAAATCCGCCATAATTAAGTAATTGATCGATAGTTTCTTTATCAATGTACACCGGTTTTTTTATTTCATCTTCCCGAACATCCTGGGATTGGATCTCGGAAACCGATAAAGGATGCATCCGATACAGAAAATAGCGGCCCATTAAACTATCCCCCCCACGTTTATAGACAGACAACCGTGCGCTGCCTGTGAGGAGGATTTTACACTTGTCTCCATAAACATCAAAAAAACCTTTTAAAAATGATTTCCATTTGGAATACTTATGAAGTTCATCAAAAATTACCACCTGTGGTTTTTCCATCATATCGGATAGCTGAAGAGAATCGGCGACGGTATTCTGCCCATGAGTTATCAGCAGCCTGTCACTTTGCCTGTCCCAACTGAAATAACGGGCTTCACCTGCACCTGCTTTCGAGCTTGTCGTTTTACCTACCTGGCGGGGACCTGCGATAAATATCATCTGGCGCTCATTGCGAAGATGCTCGGCGATTAGGGATTCATATATTCTCTGCATGAGATTAAGTATAATCGATAATCGAATATTTGTCGAGACCAATTTACGATATGTCGTAAATTGGTTTGTACCGGTTTACGATCCTTTTATACATGAATAAATTTCACTTTAGAGAACACAGAGATTAAGGAGCACAATGAGAGTGCAGGCAACATGCAGCGCTGCTCCGGCCTGGATTATAATGCTTAAAGTAATAATATTTAACTTTTTTTCAATACTTTCTTAAGCTTCCAAATAATCCCCTCCGTGCTCTCTGTGTTCTCTGTGTGGAATTCCTCTTCTTTCTATTCTCCGTGACCTCCGTGTTCTCTGTGTGAAATTCTTCTTCTTTTCTCCCTGTTCTCTTAAGCGAAATTTCCTCCCGCGCTCCTTAGGTGTTTCAGCATGTTGACATAAGGGGTGAGTTCGGTTGAAAATGGCAGGTGGAGGTTTTATGCTGCTCTTCCTGGTTAAAAAAACCTTTTTCGATTTCTGGGATAATATGTTCCGGATAGTTATTATGAACCTGGGTTTTATCGTCTTGATAGGAGCCTGCCTCTATCTGCCGTACCTGTTAAGTTTTAATACGGTTATCGCCTTTATAGGAGCGGCGATTGGTATTATTGTATTAAACATATACACCGGCGCCGCCTCCATGGCAGCGAGGGAGATTGCGGATTATAAAACTCCCGGCTTTGCGGATTTTTTAAATTTTGTAAAGGAAATCTGGAAATCTTCTCTGGTCTTCAGCGGAATTACAATTGTGCAACTGGTTATCCTTTTTATCGCTTTTCCTTTCTATCTTTCCATGGGGGGTATTCCCGGATTGATTGCCATGTCCATTATTTTCTGGGTGAGTGTCGTATGGTGGCTGGCCAGCCAGTTCTTTTTCCCAATCCGAACACGCCTTGACAGTAATCCTAAAAAGGTGTTGAAAAAATGCCTTATTGTTTTTTTTGACAATTCGGGTTTCTCGATTGTACTCGGCTTCGGATCAATATTAATCCTTGTAGTTTCGTTTTTTACCGCTCTGCTTCTGCCTGGGATAAGCTGTATTCTGCTCTGGCAGCAGGTGGGATTAAAATTGCGGCTCTATAAATACGATTTTCTAGAAAAGAATCCGGACGCCAACCGAAAAAGGATACCCTGGGACGTTTTACTCATTGACGATAGAGAGCGGGTAGGGCACAGAACCCTGAAGGGAATGATCTTTCCCTGGAAAGAATAGAGCTTTTTATCGCTCCACTTATACATGCCATGGGAGGTTCTTTCAAAATATTAGCCCCCTTCGAGGGCGAGAAGCTTGGGCAAGCATATGGGGTAGCCCCCTTCGAGGGCGAGAAGTTCGGGTCAGCATATTGGGTAGCCACGGAATCCGCGGCTAATAAATTCTGTTTTTGAAATTGCCTCATGGTATCTGAAATTATTCTTTACCGAATTATACCGTGCTATTGTGTCAGGGCCTCAAGCGATTTCAGCATATTCTCTACCTGGTAGCGTGACAGGAGGAATTCCCGGCTGCCGTCGCTGTACTGGACCGCATAAAAATCTCGGTCGTATGGAATAAGTTCCATTTCAGCCGTTTTCCATGGCGTATTAAGAAAAAATCTGATTGTTATTTCCGTTTTTCCTTTTTTCTCCGGATTAGGATTTTCCGCATCTACCAGGAAGCCTATGACTTTCTGGTAAAACTCTTTAAAGGGCTGCTCCTCAACGGTTTTGCCATTTAGTGTGTAGGCAGCTTCGGTTTCTTCTTCTCCCTGCTCGTTTTTTTTCTTTGTTCGATGGATTTCAGCCGTGTAGATTTTATCCGTGCGCTTTATCTCCAGCCTGTCAACATCGTCAATGTTAACCAGCAACGCGAATTTGTCCGTTACTTTAAAAGGCGCGGCCTCGAGTAGTTTCAGGCTGTAGGCGCTCATGGTATATACCCTGTTTTCATCAGGGAGTTTTACAAAGTAATTATCGTCGTCTTT
This sequence comes from Spirochaetota bacterium, assembly GCA_040752435.1. Taxonomy (GTDB): domain Bacteria; phylum Spirochaetota; class Spirochaetia; order SPDA01; family JBFMGN01; genus JBFMGN01. Next base: position 2,455 of record JBFMGN010000299.1, on the reverse strand, counting down.
TGCAGCGCCTATCAAAAGCTGGAATGAGTTATCGGCATCCCGCAGGAAAAGCTGGTATTTCGGATTATCGAGGCCGTATATCGATAGATCCTTCGGGTTGTCATCAACAAACTCATTTACATTAAAAGCGGAAGGTATTGTCTCGCTAAGTTCTCCGAAAGCCTGCGCATCGATACCCCGGGGGCGCTTATAAGGCTTAATCATTACTAAAGCAGAAAATTGTGTTCCGGGCAGCTCCAGGTCGGGTTTTTTGGGTACAAGTTCAATCGTGCGGGCGCCGGTTTTTATTAATTTAAAGTACTCGAGCTTTTGTTTGTCGATCTTTCCAATTTCCGTTACCCTTATCGTATCGAGGGCCGGCATAAGCCTGGATCCGTTATAGGAGGATATTGTGTATACCTTTTTATCTCCTTCAGTTTGGGCATAGAACGAGAATCCCGTCGGTGTTTTATCGCCGATAAAAATTATAATCTTCGAACCATCTTTGAGCTCGGCCTCCGCCTGCGCGCGGTTGGAACCGAGTCCGTACTGGTCGAGATCTGAAGGAGATTCTTCGATGACTCTTTCCGCCCTTAAATCGGAAAATGCGTCTGCGATGTCTCCGATCTTTTCATTGTCTATTTTATCGAGCTCTGGATATGCCAGTTTCCAACCGGTATCTTTTTTCTCGAATTTAACTGTTTTATCGCCCTGAGAAAGGGTCATGCTGACGATATTATCCTTTTCAGCACTTGAAAGCTTTATCTGTGCAGTTTCAGTGGATTTCCCGGAATCGGTTTTCCGGAATGGCTTGGTTTTAATCAATCCATACGCGCCGAGGAGAAGTACAATAACCGCTGCGAAAATGATAAGCCGTACCGATTTTTTCACAGGTGTCTCCTCTTAAGCCAGATAACTAACCCGCATACAAGAATTATCAATGGAATTAAGATGACAACAACCCCGGCATATATAAATACGCTTACGGCGTTCATCTGCAAGGGAAGGGTAAACAGGCTCTTTGACCGGATTGATATAGTTTCGCTCCTGTTGTTTACCCATGAAAGGGTGTTCATGAGAAACTCTACGTTTCCTTTTAATGTGCCGAAGGGTGGTATGGGGCTTAAGAACCGGGCGCTTCCGGCAACAACAATCCGGAAGCCTTCCTTTTCGTTACTCTCCATCTTTTTCTTGCTGACCGCAACGGCCAGATTCACAGGCCCGGAAATATCTGAGTCGATTTTGCGGATAGACCCGTTATCCACGGTACGTATCCAGGAATTCTTTGAAGTGGTTAGAAGGGGTTCCACTTCGACGTTGCGTTTCCGCACAGCGAGGATGGCCACACCCTGGGCATTCGGGATTATGACATTCAGGTCATTGGAGGAAAGGGGATTGACTATTTCATGCGACGCCAATGCCGGAGTTACAAAAAACGGATTATCCGCCTGGAGCCGGCGGGTAGTGTCCCCCTCCATAACTACACCGGTTTCAATGCCGACACCGTAGCTTTTAAGCAGGTTTGAAAAGACAGGCATCGGATCGAAGGAGACAAGATCAAAAAGAAAAAGAGCCCGCCCTCCGTTTTCAAGATAATCGATAATCTTATCCTCCTCAGCCGCGGTAATGTCGAACTTAGGCGATATTACTGCAAGGATCGCCGCATCGTCTGGGACTTTGGGAGAGGTAATAAGATTGATGGATTCTATTTCATAATTTTCTTTCTGGAGAGTATCGCTCAAACTGAAATCGGCGAAAGAATACTCTTGGTGGCCGGTAAGCTCGTAAATCCTGGGACTGTAGCCGGAACTGACGTACAGGAGAGCGCTGGTCAGCCGCTGTTCAACGGTAAAACCCATTAACTGGGGGTTTCCGGTTTGCCCATAGCTTATATCGTATAAATCGTAGGGGCTTATTACTTTGAAGTTTTTACCGCTTTCTACGATCAGGCTGCCCTCCCGGATGCCTTTCTTATCCTTATCGTACTTATTGATGAAGGTCGGATTTTTGTCGGGATCTATATAGTCAAGTTTAATATGTTTTGAAAGGGTGGTATATTTTTTCAATACCACGGCCACTTCTTCGTTTTCCTGTCCTACTTTATACAGCCCGTAGATATTTACATCCTCTGAAAGTTTGTTTACTACTTTCTTCGTCTGATCGGATAGGCTGTAGAGCTTATTCTTCGTTATATCCAGTTCTGCCGGTATTGACTGAATAAGCAGGTTGAGTATAACTATGCCTGAAAGAACTGCAAAAGTTATCAGGGCAGCGTAACCGCCGTACCGGACGTTTTTGTTTTTCAATGTGTCAATGATATTGATTCTCAAAGCAGTGCCTCCTTTAAGTCCAGCGTCTTTTTTCTATCAGTCGAACGGTAAGAAAGATGAAGAAAGCTGAAAATGAGAGGTAATAGATGACAGCATCCAGTTTCAGGATTCCCATGGCAAACCCCTGGTATCGTTTTAAGAGCGAA
>JBFMGN010000298.1:0-4957 GCA_040752435.1 Spirochaetota bacterium | reverse complement strand
CTCTGATAACCGCCAAGACCAAGCAAGAGGAACACTAATTATCCGTCCATCAACCAGATAGGCTGTAATTGTATCCTCAGTGATATTAATAGCCTTAATTCTAACTTCCTGAAGCTTCACCGCATTGCTCATACCATGCCTCCATTATTCTGGTTCTATTATTATAAATTATTTCCCGTATAATATTTAGCTCCTTTGGTGTAAAGCCATAGTTTTTGCTTAAAACAATGGGTTCCAACCAGAACTTACAGACCATTCTTTCTCTCTGAACATGTACATGTATTGGCTCATTACAATCAAAGCTGTAAAAGAATAAACGATACGGTCCTGGAATATTTTTAATAGTGGGCATTTAATCAATTATTAGTGAATGCGCAAGCTTTTGTCAAATAAACTTCATCATATCAATTATCAGCCCTCTGCATTTTCTGGATATCTGCGAGATAACCAGGAACGTAAGAAAATCTTAATATGTGCCTGTCCTCACGAGGCGGAAGCCCAGGTAGTAGCTCCCGAAGTCCGGCGAGCCGCTGGGGGGCAGGCCCCCCATACCCCCCAGCCAGTCGTTCCAGTGGGCCTGTGTGTCCCGTGGGTCCATCAACGGGCGGAACGGGCAACCCGGAACCCGCCGGCGGTACTCCTGCCGTGCGGGTCGTAGTCGTACCGACTGGCGGCGCGCATGTCGGAATCGTTGTTGTGCCAGTTTCCGCCGCGTAGAACGCAGTCCGAGCCCGAACACGGGCCGCGAGTATCCGTCTGGCTCGAAGCCGTGTAGCTCCCGTACCAGCCCCGTGCGAAATTGTCATAAACAATTTCGCCGCGTATTCCCACTCCGCTACCGTGGGCAGGCAGTTGCCGTTCGCGCTCCAGTCCACGCTTACGCTCGGGGAAGTGATGTTGCCGTCAGAGTTCTTCTATATTTCCGATATTGCAAATACCGGCTTAAGTCCCTTTTTCTGTGAGCGGGCGTTGCAGTACGCCGCCGCGTCATACCAGGTAACCTTTTCAACCGGCAGATTGTCTCCTTTGAAATACGCGGAATTGAAACACATACAGGCGAATACTGTGGTATAATAAGTGAAAATGGTGTATATCAATGAGGAACATGAGCACAGAAAATGGTAAAAAGCTGGAAAGTATACTAAGGGAGCTCTCTCAATCGCTTAAAACAGCTTTCGCCGCTCGCCTTGATAAGGTTATTTTGTTCGGCTCGCAGGCCAGGGGGAACGCGGACTCGGAAGCCGATATCGATGTTTTGGTGGTGCTGTCGGCGTCCAACGACCTGAAAAAGGATGAACACAGTTGTCTTTCCATCTCCAAGCATTTGTCGCTGAAGTATGATGTAGTTATTTCATGCATATTGGCAAATCCAGAAGATTTGGAATCAAAACGACCTCTTTTCATGAACATCAGGCGGGAAGGTATCATTTTATGAACCAGGGTATTCAGGAATTGATGCAAAAGGCTGATGAAAGCATAAGAGCAGCCGAAATACTCTTAAATGATGGTCTTTTCGATTTTTCTGCAAGCAGAAGTTATTATGCGATGTTTTATGTAGCGGAAGCAGCATTACTCCAAAAAGATTTATCATTCTCGAAGCATTCCGGTGTAATCGCTGCTTTCGGGAAAGAATATATAAAGACGGGAACTCTTCCGGTAGACCTGCATGAATCCTTGTTAGAAGCCTTTTCAATGAGGAACAAAGGAGATTATGGAGCGTCCCATTCAGTCATGAAAGAGGAGGCGGAACGCCTTATAGAAAAAAGCAGGATTTTCATTTCTGCTGTATCCGAGATTTTGACATAACACTCAGGCAAATACTGATAGCAGAACACAGCAACAAACTCCGCCTTTTTAATTGGATGAAAATAGACTGCGGTCCGTTGCATTCCGGCGGCGGTCTTCCAAAAGGTTATTTGGTCCTCACGAGGCGGAAGCCCAGGTGGTAGTTCCTGTAGCCCGGCGAGTCGCTGCCGCGACCGCAAGAACGCAGGGAGTCCGCAAGATTGAGCCAGCTCCCGCCGCGAGCCACGCGGTCCGAGTCTGCATAAGGGCCCGCGGGGTCTGTCTGGCTCGAAGCTGTGTAGCTCCCATACCAGTCGTAAGCCCACTCCCACACGTTGCCGCTTAAGTCGTACAACCACAGCTCGTTGGGCATCTTCTGCCCCACCGGATGCGTTTTTCCTCCCGAATTATTCCAATACCACCCCACACCACCGGCACTATTGCTCCCGGAATAGGCGTAGCCCCGGCTCTCCTGCCCGCCCCGGGCCGCATACTCCCACTCCGCCTCAGTCGGCAGCCGGTACCCGTCCGCCGAAAAGTCACACCGTATGCTCGCTCCGCTGCCGCTGTAACACGCAGTAAGCCCTTCCTGCCGGCTTAAGCGGTTGCAGTACTCGACCGCCTCGTACCAGCTTACACTCTCAACCGGCAGGTCATCGCCTTTAAAATACGACGGATTACTCCCCATCACCGCCCGCCATTGCGCCTGGGTCACTTCGTACTGGCTCATGTAGAATGACCGGCTGATGGTCACCGTATGCACCGGTTTTTCATCACTCTCACCTGCATTCGATCCCAGGCTGAAAGGGCCGGCTTCCACCAGCACAAAACCTGCCGGCACTTTGGGCCTCTCTACATAGCTGAAGGTCACCGTCAGCGCCCGGTCCTTCTCCACGGTCACGGTGGTCCGGTCTATCGTGCCGCTCCCATCAGAATAGCGCACCTCGATGGACTTAAGCCCGGCTTCCACCCCGCTGAGCGTGCCTGCTCCGCCGGCGGGAATCTCGCCCTTGTCCACCCCGTCCACGTACACCCGGCCGCCGGTCTTAACCTCCACCCGAAGGCTGCCATACCCCTTTTCCACTGTCATAGAGCCCGTGGAAGCGCCTGAGGCACCGGCCAGGTAGAACGTCCCGTAAAACTTGGAGCTTACCCAGGGGGTCTGGGCATACCGCGTGGCTTGCGCCACGTCCGCCCCCACCCGGTCGAATAAGGCCTTCACGTCGAGCCCCGGTGTGGCCACGTGTTTAAGGAAGGCTTCGGTAAATGTACCGTTCCTTCCCGTTCCGTCCGCGGCCGTCTTCCCCGGATCTGTGGCATAGACAATGATAGCCCCGGGGGGCGCGCTGCCCACCACTGCCAGTCCCCGGCCGGCAGTTCTAAAGGAACTGAAGGGGTTGTCCCGGCAGGCGTCTAAGACCACCACGTTTAGGGAACAGCCCGAGGCGTTCATCGCAGCCAGCACGTAGTCGGCTTTTAACGCCTTGAACTGAAGCTGGTACTCGGCCTCGATGGACGCATCCACGGGAATAAGATAATTGACGCCTTCGGACTGCACCCCGTGGCCGGCATAGAAAAAGAACCCCGCCCTTGCCCCAGCCAGCCGCCGGCCGAAGCTCTCCACCGCCTCCATCATCTGCCCATAGGTGCCGTTTACCACCCGGAGCACCTCGAACCCCAGGCCTGAGAGGGCGGCAGATACGTCCACCGCATCGTTGCCCGGATTCTTAAGGGGCGCAAGTTTCTGGTAGGCGCTGTTCCCGATGACCAGGGCCGCCTTCTTCTCCTGGGCGGAGAGTAAGGCGCAAAATAAGGCCGACCATACCACGGCGCATATAATCGTTTTTCTCATGCTTATTTTACTGGTCAGAAAGCCGGTTTCTCTTTTCATACTTCCTCCAGTTGAAAATGAGAATTATGGCGCGACAATACTGTACGCCGCCAGAGCTTCCGCCCTATCGGCAGAGGCCTCCATAACCGACATACCCCGGGAGAGCGTTGCCTTCCCCGCCGGACCGAGTTCGGAAAATGAAACCTCAATGTCTTCGAACTGGCTTAAGGCCGCGGCGGCTTTGATGAACTCTGTTCCGAAAGGCGCGTGGAGTACGAATTGAAAGGGATGATCCGCCCCCGGTATCTGCACGAACTCGCCGCCCTGGATGCGGTTATGACTGTAAAACTTATTCGGGAAAATCAGCGCAAGCCGGCCATTTACATCGATGTGGTAGACCTTGATGTAGGCATCCTGGTTCACGAAAACATAGACCACCATTCTTTCTCCGTCCTTGTACACCCCGCCTTCCCCCCGGCTCGTGGTCACCTTCACCACAAGGTTACCGGCCGACGATCCTAACAGGTGCTCGATTTCGTTCCGCAGATCAGAGGCCTGTGTTAATCCGGGCGGCGTGATGGTTACACCCGCAGGTATCAGGCTCTTCGGGATTGTTACCTCAGCCGTCCCGATTACTTCTCCAATCGTCAGGCTCGTCATCTCCAGCCGGACCCGGACATCCTTCCCTTCCTCGAAGAACGTACCGTACAGCAGTCCTTCAACCCCGGTCGTCTTGAAATAATCACTGTAGAGCTCCTTGAAAGACGGATCCATGTTGGAGACGGCATGACGGGCGAACAATGTGACTTTATGGCATTGAGATATGGCTCTGGTTAGGATATCTTCCAGGTACCGGGAATACGAACTGCCTAACCCGGTATACCCGTAGGTAAAACTCCCGAAGGCCGTCACCACGGCCGGTTTATAGTAATTCAGAACCATACCGTCCACGACGGCGGCAAGTTCTCTTTCTATATTCGTTTGTGCGTTTGATAAGCTGGCAGCCAAAAGGAGTAACGTGGTAACGAAAAATGGTTTCCACTTTGAACCGGCCTGATTATCCATCGGACACCGCCTTTTCTCTTAATTAATAGTGGGCTTTAAGGCTCACGTCAAGCAAATCGGAGATTTTAATCCCGGCGGCTTGAACCGTGCACACCGCTGGCTTTCGCCCTCCATGGCGCCATCGGCACTCAGGCATCCGTGTCTGGCATCGCTGGGGGGTGTACGGCCTCTGTTGCTATCGTACCACTCCGAGACGCCATTTTTTCAAAAATCCTTCCGCAGAACCTTCGCGTTACTCATTACCAGCCCCGCGGAAGGCGCTACTGTTTGACGGCA
>JBFMGN010000297.1:0-4960 GCA_040752435.1 Spirochaetota bacterium | reverse complement strand
ATGATCCGGCGCGTGTTGAAGAACTTGCGGGCAAGAAAACAGGTAGAATGCCTGGGACGCGGCCAAAACGCGGAATGGCAGAAGACCGGCGAGTGGCAATTGGGTAATACCCAATGAATTGGGTAATGAATTGGGTAAGAAAGGAAAGGAAAATGGAGATGCAGGAAAACCGCAGCTTCACTTACCAAGAAACTGGCCAGTTATGAACTGCTCAGGAGGCACTGTTCCGCTATTTCGGTGTCCAGTGGTTGCAGAACCGAGGGAATGGTATATTTATCCCCGGAAGCCCGAAATAGTTGAGGTAAGCGAAGACAGGACAAAGGTTCTTGTCCACTTTACTGAAATGTGCCTTACTGGGCAAAGCTTCAGGGGAACCTGCTTGTATAAAGACATTACTACAGCCATAACATGGCTAGGGGAGTGGAGACGGAAATGGCGGGATTGGTGACAAGTTTTCAGGTACACAGGCCAAAGGGATATAAAGGAGAGGGAGACAGGTATCTTCCAGAAACAGTAAAAGACCTGAAGCATGTGCTGAAAAAGGCACAAAGTTCTTATGTTTATAATACTCTGTATCTATCAGACAGTCAGATTAGAGAACTGGCAGGTGTTCTGGTTGAATTTGCTGAAGATATCCATAATGGCATTGGTATCTGGAAAAGCTATGAGCACTACAACCGGAAATTTTTTCATACTCCACTGCCCATTACACCAGGGGTGGAATTAGAGGAGAAGGAGCTGTTGAAGCGCCGCATCCATCATCTGGCATGGGTATGGTATTCGGTACTGTGGCCAGGGTTTATCTTTGATTCACTACCGGACACATTTTCATAATCGAGCCTCAAAGGCATAATAAAATAGAACAGGGATAGGTAATTCATAATCCAACAGGTGATCGAGTAAGCGTAAGCCAAGCTGAAAGAGACTCAGATCACAGCGTTCAGTGCGATGGATAAAGGTATTCAATCCCTTAGCCAGGGTTTGAACACCAAGAAAGACAATCCAGATATAGGCTAAGCAGGCTGCGATCATCAGCCGAAATAGTCGTTTGGGGTCAGACAGATGGCTTTTATGCAGATAAAACCCTCTGCTCTTTTGGTCAGAGAAGAAGGTCTCAATCCGAAATCTTTTCCTGTACCAGTCGCAGGCCTGTTGTGCCGACTCAACATTGGTGACCAGATAGATGGGCTCTTTGTATCCCTTCTCCCACCAGAGGATGGCATGAACAGGACCATAGGCTTTGAGAGTGAAAAAGACACCTGGCAGACTCACGGGCTTGTGTCCCTGGGGGACAAAGATCTCTCCATAGGAGAGCTTTTTGTCTGCCTTAAAGAGTACACTGCTTTTGCCTGTACGGCATGCATACTGCCAGCCATAGCCATGTACCGTGTCCAAGAGCTTAATTCCATCAAACTCTCCATCTCCCAACAAGACTACCTGTGCTCCAGAAGGGATAATCTGATGGAGTTGCTCGATCAGTTGCAAGTGAATCTCCTCTTTCAGATGACCCTTCTTTCCCCTGATGACAATCCAGGCAATCGGCAAGGCTCTTCCCTTGTAGACCACACTGGCCATGAGGGTGACACACCCCTTGCCTACCACACTGCCATCTATCACCACAAACAGGGTGGTCTGAGCAAGGCTTGTCAGCAGGGTAGTGACAAAGGGCAAAAAGTACAGCTTGGCATCTATCCCCTCATTGGTAATCCAGCGATAGAGCTGCTTAATGCGGCTCTCTGGCTTATTGCCATCGGGAATCTTGCTTGCTATCTGGGGCAGATTCACTTTCCTGCTCCCTACAATACCACTGATGAGGGCTGCCAACACATTCAATCTCCTGGCAATATTGCCTTGTGGCTCTTTTGGATACAGATGCTTCAGTGCATCTCGGATAGCTTTATATGTTCTCATATTGTCGCTCATGATATACTCCTTTTTAATATTGTTTCAATTACTTAGAGTATATCATGAGTGACTGCTAATACTCTATCAATCTATTTCTAAAAATGTGTCCGGTAGTGAAATCTTTGAGCCGGAACATGCGGATTTAACCCTCGTGTCAGGAATGGCTGCTGATTTCCTGGAAGAGCGGTTTACGAGGATACCCCGGAGTTCAGGGATAAAAGAATTCTTTTCCCAGCCGAATGAATACGGCTGGGATGTGAAGAAAAAACTGATCTGGTTAGGCCAGCGTTCATACCTATTCAGGCACAGCTTTCAGAATTATGCTCTTGAAGAATACGCCGGGGAAGTGAGCATTCCTGTTATTGATGATTTTGTCTGTCAGGAAAATACCTGCTGGTCGGGATTGGGCGTTATCGATATTCTGGCGGCAACATTGGATATCACCGAAAAGCAAAGATCACAGGTCAGAAGCTGGTATGAGAGGCATCTGGCGTATTACAGGGTTTTGACTGTCAAAGGCCCTGGTGCAGAAGTGATGAATCTGATTAACGATAAACCCTATACGGTTATGGTGGGAGAGCCTAATCCGTTTAAGGTCGGGCAGTTTATCTTCGGCAGCCTGGTTCCCTGGGATGATAAATGGTACTGGTCTGGTGAACAAAAAGCTTTTCCCGATATGCCCGAAAACCTTATTAAGGAAGCAAAGGATCAGTTTTTCAGAGAGCTCTCAGCAGTGTCTTACCGCTATTGCAAGGATCGGGCTCAAAGAGCCAGGGAGATGGTAAGTGCTTATTACCGCAAGTTCGTTAAATACAATGGTGATGATCTCGTCATCTATCCTGACGGTGCTTCCCTGTCTGCTGACTGGAAAAAGAAATTCCCGTTAATATACAGCCCTGATCTTCCGGCCAGAGAATTGGAAGAGCTAAAGATACCTGAGATACCTCTTTCTCCTGAACTTGAACAAAGCAGAGGTGGGATAGGCGTCTATTTTAACCCGGATGAGGGAGAGGAGATTATGACGGGATTCGACGATGTTGTCAGCGGCTTTGAGAAAAAGGGGATTGACCTGAGTGAGGATGAGGAAGAAGGCATCATCGGGTTTATCCGCTCTGATTCAATCAGCCCACGATTTGTAAAAAAAATGGTTGAGAAGTATGGCGATGAGTCCATAGCATCAGTATTCTATATGGATAGGCTGCAACATGAATATTATCTGGATTATCTGCTTCGCCGGTATAAAGGGCATTTTTACAGAAACAGATATCCGAGTGTTTCTTTTCCCTGAGAGAAGATAAGGAACGCTTGGATTCCCTTGATTGGAAGAGCAGAAAGTTCCGATACTTTAAAATGGTTAACCAGGTTAACATCGCCGACATAATAATTGACTGTCGCAAAATTGAAGCAGAAAGTATCCCCGCATAATTGACCAGGCTCCATCGAATTTCTCGTGAACTGTATAAATTTCATGCCCATTGACATCATAGAGGCCAGTCCAGAAAATTTTTATGGTTTTCGAAAGACTTACGCTGGACTTACGCTGGAAAAATATGGCAGCTTATAAGTTGTTAATATTACGAGAGTTATAATCGATAATCCTGTCATTTTCAAACAGGTTAAATGCACGATGGTGTGCTTAACCATTGATTTAGTCCTGGAAATTGTATAAACTGACCAGGTAATAGTGACAGAGGATGAAAACCATGGTGAGCACTCCAGCCTTTTGGCAGGCAATTGTAAACCCTTTTTCCGAGATGAAAGGATAACAGCATGAAATTGAAGAGGATATTAGTCTTGAGTCTGACGGCAGGATGCATGATATTCGGTTTTCTGGCAGGTTCTCTTTGGGCAGGGGATTATTATATTGAGAAGCAGACCGAGACCCTGATTGATGGCAAACCAGCGGGTCCCCCGGCTTCCGTGCTGAAGATGTGGATAAGACAGGACAAGATAAGGTATTTCAATGAAAGCGATAAAAATACGGTTTTGCTCATTTATATGGACCAGGATAAGGCTTATCAGCTCAACGAGAAAGAGAAGATTGCAAAAGAGGTTGATTTGAAAGCGCAATTTGCGGCCATTGAGAAAGAGATCCAGGTATCCTCAAAAAAAACAGGGAAAACCAAAAAGATTGGCCAATGGGATGCCTATCAGGTTATCCTGACCAGTACCACCAAGGGGGTAACCACGGATGTGGAGTACTGGCTCAGCGATGCGGTCAAGATGCCCGCAGAAGTAAGGTCCAGAATGGCCGTTTATTTTGGACAAAAGAAAATCATTGGTGAATTGAATAAATACCCCGGATATCCGGTAGAGATTGCTGTTCATATGGATGCCCAGAACAAGAAACTCGATATGGTCACCAAGCTTGTCAAGGTGGAGGAAAAGGAAATCGACAGGAAACTGTTTGAGATCCCGGCGGAGTATAAGAGGGAGAATCTGGCGGCAAAGGATGCGGTGAAAGCATCCCCGCAGCCTGATGAGAAGAAGGGCAGCGGCCCCACCGGCGGCGTCGGTGTACCGGAAAAAGGCACCCCTGAGCAGGGAAAAGGCTCTCACAAGTAGCGGCACTGGAGAAAAGATTTTGTGCGGCTCAAAGTTTGCCGGTGGTATGGGCAGGAAGTTCCTCACTTTTTGCCCATACCATCTTGATTTCTCCCCTATTTCTCCCTTCTGAATCTTCGCATTTATGCAGGCTTGGCAGAATCTGCCTTCCCAATCAGTTGGAAAGTCCCTCCCCTTACTTTTTCTGTAACTCAGGTAGATAGACTGTAGACTTTTAGGCTGTAGGAAAAGACAATGCGTCCCAACCGCAAGAAAGGCTTTTAGACTAACAGCCTTCAGCCTACAGACTAATAGCCTGAGTAGTTACCTTTTTCTGAAGGATCATAGGTTCTATGTATCAGGATATCCCCCTTCCGGGAGATTTTCTCTTGAAACAGCAAGGGCTTTCAAGGTTGAGCTCTCCTCATGTTCCTGGTTTGCATATACTATTCATAAGATGAATGATATATGCAAAAATATGCATAGCCGGGAGGGGAAAGGTTTTCGATTT
>JBFMGN010000296.1:0-4977 GCA_040752435.1 Spirochaetota bacterium | reverse complement strand
TGAGCCTTGTCAAATAGAGATGAGTCAGGACCCGGCCGACACACTTAAAGAGGCCAGGGCGCCGAAGAATTAAAGCAAGCTTCATTCGAGAAAAGTGCAAAGGAACCGGTACATGTTTTAGAAAATTTTCCCAGGATTAAGGATGCAGTCGGGGTCGAAGAGTCCCTTGATTTTTCTCATAAGTTCGATCTGATTGTTATCCAGCCCGAGGGGAAGATAATTTTTACGTGTAAGCCCGATTCCGTGTTCCCCCGTAAGTGTTCCGCCCAGGGCGATTGCATTTTTATAGATTTCTTCTGCCGCTTTTGGTATTTTTTCTTTCCATACTTCCTCCGGCATATTTTTAATTATATTGACGTGGACATTCCCATCCCCTGAATGGCCGAAACTGATAATATGCAAAGAGTATCTGCGGCCGACATCCTTTATTTTCAAAAGAAGTTCGGGCAGTTCCGTTCTTGGAACTACCACGTCCATTGTTTCCATAATTCTTTGAGGGCTTAATGCCTTAAGAGCATCAATTATCATTTTACGCGCGTGCCAGAGCTTATCGCGAAGCTGAGGTGTATCCGCCACCAGAACCTCTATCGCATTGTTTTCCAGACAAAGCTCACCGATTTTTTCCGCCTCCCTTTCGATTATGGCCGTATCCGGCCCATCCAGAGTAATAAGCAGGTGGGCCGCGGCATCATGATAGGGCACTTCTTTCTCTATCAATTTTTCCACTGCCAGGATACTGTCTTTTTCCATAAACTCCAGAGCTGCCGGTATGATTCTGCTTTTTATAATATCAGAAACTGTTTTCGCGGCGGTCTTAAAATCAAGGAATGGAACAAGAAGGTCGATTCTTTCTTTCGGCAACGGCAGAAGCTTAAGAAGTATTTTTGTCACAATCGCCAGAGTACCTTCGGACCCGATGATGAGCTGGATCAGGTTATAACCGGTTACATTCTTGACTATTTTGCCTCCAAGATTTATCACTTCCCCAGATGGAAGAACTGCTTCCAGGCCATACACATAATCTTTTGTAACTCCGTATTTAACCGCACGGGGACCGCCGGCGTTTTCTGCTATATTCCCGCCGATAGTGCATGAATCCAGACTGGCCGGATCAGGCGGGTAAAAAAGACCTACCGCCTCAACTGCGCGGTGCAGGTTTCCGGTAATGACCCCCGGCTCCACCGTTACCATCAGATTATCCTGATCGAGCTCAAGTATTTTATCCATCTTTTCAAGGGAGAGCACAACCCCGCCGCATACCGGAACAGCACCGCCGCTTAACCCCTGTCCTCCTCCCCTTGGAGTAACCGGAAACTTTTCCGCCCGCGCAAGCTTTATAATACCGGCGGCTTCACCGGTTGAATGAACTTTCACAACTGCTTCGGGTTCAGCTTTAAGTTCCGCCACTTCATCGTGCGAATACGCTTCCAAATCTTCAGGAGATACTTTCACATTTTCATCTCCTGCAATTTGTTTTAAACGCTGGATAATATTTGCATCGAGTTTTTTATACATAAGATTCCTCGTATCGTCTATGGCTTCGGGCGCCTGGGTCGCGGCGCTGCTCCCGTCCTCTGTTCACCCTCGTATTCGTGCCCAAGAGTGAGGGCGAAGTCTGCCCGGGAGAGCCGGTACCAGTCACCTTCGAACACCACGTTGGCTCCCTCCACAGGTGGCGTGCCTTCGACGAACCTGGTCGTCGAGGCATCATCTCTCGGCCCCGGGCGCGTCGAACCGTTTCGCACGCGCGTCTCTTGCAGCAGCAGAACCGTGTCGTATCGTTCCCACAGGTCTGGAGTCGCGCCAATCGTCGGGATCACGTCTGCATCGAGGGCCCAGGCCGCCCACCACTCGAGGCCGTGGCGAGCCACCACCACCGTGTTGTCAGGATCGACGATCATCTCGCGGAGGGACAGAAGCTCCGAGTAGGACTCCTCGGCGATTGTGGGCAGGCTCGCCTGCGGCAGAACCGGTGCGACGGTAAGGGCGTTGACCAGCAGCATTGCTCCGCATATTACTCGTGCAGTGCCGGGCCGCAGGTGTCCGACTACCCATGCGAATAGCACGGCGGCGGGAAAATATGCCATCAGGTGCAGGCGCAGACCGTCGATCCCTCCGAGAAGCGGAAACGCCAGGATGCCCGTCGCGACGGATACGCCCACGAGCGTGGCTGCGGTCGGGACGTCGGGCCGACGTCCACGCCAGAGTCTGACGACAGCGACCAGGGGCGCGTATGCGAGGACGACCGCGGTAGTGTCGGCGAGGCTGTCCGGACCCAGTCCAGCGCTCAAGCGCGAAAACGTGGTCTCGCCCGAGAACAAAGCGAGAGGCGACAGTATGGCCGAACCGAGCGCTCCGAGTTTGGGAAAGAACAGCGACGCGACATACACGAGCACTATCGCTCCCACGCAGAAAACGACGAACCCCAACGCACGGCGTGCGCTTCGGACGACCCGATACAGCGCAGCGGGCACAACGTAGGTGAGCGCTGCTGCGAGCACTCCTGCATGCGATAGTGCGCAACCGAGTAGTGCGAACATGGCGAGCGCCCAGTGGCGAATGCGACTACCGTGTGCACCCGTGTCGAAAGCCCAGATCATAAGCGACAGCAGCGCGAGGGCGAACGCGTTTTTCTGCAGGTCGCCGGTCATACGCACAAGACCCAAGGAGAAGGCGGGCAGGGCAGCCACGGTGATGGCGGCGAGCACGGAGCGGCGTTCTCTGGGCGTCCACCGCAGCCACAGGGCGAAGACAGGCAGAGCGGCCAGCGGGGGAACGATAGTGTCGACGATTTTCACGCCGGCGATCGTGGCATTGTCGAGGGAGAGAGGTATCGCCGCGGTGAGCACTCGCACGACGACTGCTTGGAGCCAGAACAGGAGCGGTGTGTCTGAGAAGCGCAGGCCTTTCCCGGCGAGGAGCGACCGTACCTGCGCCAGGTAGTAGGCGCCATCCATCTGCGGAACCAGACTGGTGGAGAATAGAATCATCAGGCGGAGTGTAATCGCCGAAGCGACCACCAGATACGCGGGCCACCAGTCACGAATATATTCTGTAGCCCGGTCGTGGGCGCGTTTCTGTGGCTCCACGTGCTCGTCCTCTAAATTATTTTTTAGCATTTATTCTTTCACAGTTAAGTTTACTTTAGAGATCTGTTAGTGTAAATATTGGTTTCATGAAAAAAGAAACCATATCATTGCCTTCTTACATCTAACGTTTGAAACCAGCCGCGGCCCGTTTTGCCGTCCGCTGGAGTAAGTAGATGTGTTACGCGTAAAAACGCATCAGGCTTTCTCGCGCTTAGGGCACAAGCAAGATCTGCAGATCACAGACGTTGGTATTTGTCGGACCGGTTCGTAAAAGATAGCCGATATTATCGAAGTAATTGTACGAATCATTCCGGCAGAGATAATTCTGAACAGAAAAGCCGGCCTCCCTGGCTGCATTAAGAATTTCGAAAGAGGCAAAGGCGCCGGCTGCATCTGTCGGGCCGTCGTTACCATCCGTTGCAGCGGAAAGAAAATAGATACCGGCAGAATTGAATGGGTCGGCTTCAATTTCAGCCAGAAATGCGAGGGCCATTTCCTGGTTCCGGCCGCCTTTCCCTTTCCCTCTAATGGTAACAGTCGTCTCCCCGCCGGCAATTATGCAGGCCGGTCTTTCCATCGGCAGTCCGTGTTTGAGAATATCCTTGCCGATACCAGCGAACAGTTTCGCTGCTTCCCTGGCTTCACCTGTAAGCTGTGAAGTTAGAACCAGGGTGTGATAGTCTAGTTCCCCGGCTTTTTCACGGGCTGCGAGGAGCGCGGCGTAGTTGGTGCCCAGAAGTATATTCTCTACATTACGGAAGATCGGCTCGCCTTTTTTGGGAGTTTCCGGGATTTCGCCGGCTTCTCCGGCAGTGAGCACTTTTATCACGTTTAAAGGAAGCTTATCAATCAGATTATATTTTCTGACATAAGACATCGCTTCGGCGTATGTGGTATCATCCCAGGTACTCAATCCCGAAGCGATTGAGTCGAGGCGGTCTCCGACTACATCGGATAATATAAGATTAACGGATGTGGAGGGGTGCATCATCTTTACCAGCCTTCCTCCCTTGATCCCGGAAAGGTGTTTCCGGATGCAGTTTATTTCCTGGATAGTTGCGCCGCAGGCGAGCAGAGTTTGGGTAGCTGCCTGCTTGTCTTCCAGTGTGAGCCTGTATGCTGATTGGCCGCTGTCCCACTCCAGGGGATAGCTTAAAAGAGCGGAGCCGCCGCCGGAAATAAGATTGATAAAGAGGGTTTTGTCATTACCATTTCGACAAAGTTCGGCAATTTCATGGGCTGCTTTCACGCTGTTTTCATCTGGTACCGGATGACCGGCTTCAATCGTCTTGATTTTTTTTAGAGCCGCCGCATGACCGGCCTTTACCGCGATTACACCTTCGCTGATTCTATCCCCCAAAATATCTTCAACCGCGGCCGCCATTTTCGCGGTCGCCTTTCCCGCACCCAGGACCACAATCCGGTTAAACCGCGATAAATCAATTTCGGTTACGCCGCCCTCTGTAGAAATTGAAAAGATATTGTGATGAATTTTCACCCCTTTCAAGATCATATCGCGGGGATCTACCCGTTTGATACTTGCGGAAAAGATTTCTTCGAGGTGTTTCACTACTCTCATTTCATCCCTTGCAGCTCCAGGATTATTAAAGTCCATTGCGGTGAAGCCGCGCTGGGAAAGCAAAGTCTACCAGCGGGGAGGACCTTTGATAAAGAAACTGCAAATACTCCAATATGACATGTTTCAGTTCAAAACCAATCCAATTGTCCGGTAAAAGTACCTGCGGCAGATAAGGATATATTGAGCCCAGTTCTACCAATTCTTCCTTAAACTTTAAAAGCCTGAGGAGAGCCTCCAATGCCCATTGATTAGAATCGGAAAAGCCGGCGTTTTTGAACTGTTCAAATTGTTTCCGGTATCTTTCTAAGG
>JBFMGN010000295.1:0-4990 GCA_040752435.1 Spirochaetota bacterium | reverse complement strand
AGCTGCCCTATGAATATAGGCACCGCCACCTCAGAACCGATAGGCCTGACAAGAACAGCGTTCCCCTGATCCGTACGCGCCACGGTCCAGATTTCCGCTTCTACCAGCATACTCTTACCAGCCATATGTCACCTTGCAATCTCTTGCTTTAATTCAATCAACTCTTTTTCCGGGGTTCTTAAAAAATCGATTAGTTCCCGTACCTGAATAAACCCCAGGTCCAGCGCAATCTCCCCAAAAAGTCTACTATCACCTGCTTTCTGGCGCTTCAAAACCTCTTCCGTCTGCTCTTGGCTCATAGCACCGACACGCACGAGACTCTCCCCAATCCTTTCCTCATACGATCTTTTTTCCATACCCTCTTACAATAATACCAATTGTATCCTTCTTTTTATACCCGTTATATCTAAAGATAGGGTAAGTTAAGGAAATTTTCAAATTTTTTTAACACCTCTTTTCCTCGACAAAAAGGACCCCATTTCGGAAGATCTTAACACCCGCCCCCTCGGCCACCGCCTCACGGCTCCAGCGGGGATGATTTTGCGGATATAAAAACGCCTCTGGATGAGGCATAAGCCCTAAAATACGGCCGGAACTGTCGGTTATTCCCGCAATATTCAACTCCGAGCCGTTCGGATTGTGGTCTTTATACACCAGAGCGATAAGTTCCTTTTGCCTTAATTTATTTCTAACATCTTCCGAGGCAGTAATGAATTTTCCTTCCCCATGCCGGATGGGTAAATCCATCTCCGGCAGATTTTTCGTCCAGACACACGGGCTTAAGGCATTAAAGGAAACCGTGACCCAGTTGTCCTCAAAAACACCACTGTCATTGTGTATTAAAGAAGTTTCCGGCTGCCATCCGCCGCTCAAGTTGGGAAGAATCCCCATTTTTACAAGAACCTGGAAGCCGTTGCAGACACCGATCACCAAGCCGCCCCGTTTAATAAACAGATCAAGCTGGTTTTTCAAATATTTTTTCACAAGATGGGCAAAAACAAGCCCGGAACCGATATGATCACCGAAAGAAAAACCTCCCGGAAATGCGAGAATATGGTAACCTTCAAGAATAGCCGGATGTTCTATCAACTCCTGAATGTGAATTCTATCCGCTTTCGCCCCGGCCAGAATAAAAGCCTGGGCAAGTTCATAATCGGCGTTGATCCCATATCCGGTAATAATGGCTGTTTGTACCATATTCATTCATCTCTCCCATCTTTTCCAGGCTGCGGTCAGCTCCTGTAAGGTCATCCGCACAACCTCTTTCCCGCCTCTCTTGATGCGGAGAGTATTGTCCGAAGTGACGACGCCGATCCGTCCGCAACGCAGCCGGTTGAAATGCTCCTTAAAAGCCTTAAGCCTTGCCGGGTGGAGCGTGACCAGGAAACGGGATGGGGTTTCGGAGAACAACAATCTGACGGTCTCCATTTTCCTGGCTTCGACCACGGGTATGTTATCCAGTTCTACTTCTGCCCCGAGTCGTCCTCCCAGCATTGATTCCGCCAGAGCTATCCCCAAACCGCCGTCGGAAAGGTCGTGGCAGGAGGAGATAATTCCATTCCGGATACAGTTATACAGGGCACGGTAACACTTTAAGGCGCTTTCTGTTTCTACTGAGGGACATGTTCCAAAGCTCTTGCCGGAAACCCGCGCGTACATTGTGCCGCCCAGTTCCCCCCGGGTTTCACCGACAAGAAAAATAAGATGTCCGGGCGCTTTGAAATCCGTGGTTACGGCCTGGCGTACATCGGGAATTATCCCAAGGAGAGACACGAGCAGGGTCGGACGAACGGAGACTTTGCTGCCACCGATCTTCGCATCGTTTTTCATGGAATCCTTACCGGAGATTAAAGGCAGACCGTAGGCGAGGCAGGCTTCTTTTAACCCCTTGCATGCCCGTACAAGCTGGGCAAGTTTATACTGCCCATCGGGGGTGCTCTCGGACTCAACCGGGTCGGGCCAGCAGAAATTATCAAGGGCGCATGCAAAGCCGGGGTCACCCCCTAAGGCTAGATGCCCCCGGAAGGCTTCATCCACGGCACACATTGCCATATGATAGGTATCCACATCACCATACCAGGGACAGATGCCATGGGTTATTGTAATCCCCCTCCAGGAATCATACAGGGGCTTGAGTACGGCGCCGTCGGAAGGGGCGTCTGAGGCGGCGCCCACAAAGGGCTTAACAACCGACAAACCCTGGACTTCGTGGTCATACCGGCGGACAAGCTGCTCCTTGGAGGCAATATTGGGTTCAGAGAGCAATCGTAAAAAAATCTCCTTTATCTCACCGGGCTTCCTCTCGAAAACCGTTAAAGCCCTTGCCCGTGTCTCCGGGGGAGTCCATCGGGCTTTAAGCCGCATGACCGGAAGGCCTTTGTGGAGAAATTCAAGTGAGAGAAAGCCAACAATTTTTTGCCGGAATAGTATTTCGATGAAATCGGTGTCGGTAAACTCCCCTACAACCGTTGCCTCCACATCCCGGTGACGGGCAAGCTCCATGAATTCTTCCAGGGTTTTCCCCGGGACTGAAAGGCTCATACGTTCCTGTGATTCCGACACCAGTATTTCCCAGGGAGCCAGCCCCTGGTATTTCAGCGGGCACTTATCCAGTTCTATTTTAACCCCGCCGGAGAGCTGCGCCATTTCTCCCAGGGATGAAGAAAGCCCCCCGGCACCGTTATCGGTAATGCCGTTGTACAGCCCGCGATCCCTCGCTTCAAGTAAGAAATCCATCATCTTCTTTTGAGTAATGGGGTCGCCGATCTGAACAGCCGAGGTGGGTGATTCCTCATTCAGTTCCAGCGAGGAAAATGTCGCGCCGTGAATACCGTCTTTTCCGATCCTTCCGCCTGCCATAACCGCCTTGTCGCCCGGATTGATCTGCTTTATCCAGGACTCTTCCCCGTTTATTTTGGCGGGCAGGATACCGCCTGTTCCGCAAAAAACAAGGGGCTTGCCGGTAAAGCTGCCGTCAAAGAGGAAAGCCCCGGCCACCACGGGAATTCCCGATTGATTACCGCCGTCTACGATCCCGCGATGAACGCCCTCCAGTACACGCCTGGGGTGAAGAAGTCCGGCGGGAATGGCATCCTCGGGCGTATCCGGATAGCCGAAGCAGAGGACATTGGTATTGAAAATGGGTTTTGCGCCTTTCCCCGTACCTAAGATATCCCTATTGACGCCGACAATACCGGTTATCGCGCCACCGTAGGGATCGAGAGCAGAGGGTGAGTTATGGGTTTCCACTTTAAAACAGAGCAGGTGACTATCGTCAAAAGTAATCACCCCGGAATTGTCATGAAAAACAGACTTAAGATACGGTTTCTGTGACCATAACTCCTCCGTGGTCTGCCTGATATACGTAGCAAAAAGGGATTTGATATGCTCAATCGTATCTCCAGCCTTGTAGGAAATTTCGGCGTTAAAAATTTTATGTTTGCAGTGTTCAGACCACGTCTGGGCAATCATCTCCAGTTCTACGTCCGTTGCCAGGTGGGTTAAGCCCGCCTTTATGCGGCCGCCGATAACACCGGGGTCAGTGAAGTAAGCTTTCACCGCCCTCATTTCGTCGATCGTCAGGGCGAGCAGTCTCTGCCTGGAAAGCTCCATCAACTTAAGATCCGTTATTTCACTGAAATCAAAAGTCATGACTTCAACAGGGCTTAAGGCCAGCCTGGAGGGGTACAGAGCCGGAGGCCGCGTACCGCGGTTCCATTCATCCCTCGTCAGCACAACTGCCTGTTCTATAAGGGGGTTGTGAAGAGCCTGTGACAGCCTGATATAGTGGTCATAGGAGACCGCTTCAGTCTGAAACAGGTATTGCCGCGCGGTCTGCACAATGCTCTCATAAGAAATCTTTTTATTCAATGCAGCTTCGATGGTTTTCCTTACGGTAACAGCCACGGGGTTTGTTACACCGGCTTTGTAGCCTATCTCAATCAATACATTCCATTCCGGTATGAGATTTCCGTCGGCAGCCGATAAATCGTAAGGTTTTGTAACAATCCGGACATCTTGAGCCACGCTGTCTGAAAACAGCTCCTGCGCCAAAGATGAGTTCAGTTCGGGGATTCCCTCGGTAAGATAAATATCGACAATGGCCGCCTTCCTAATATACGCGTAGATGGACTGTAAGGTAGATAGCAGTTTCTTGCCTCTGCCGTCTATGGAGCCATCCCGGTAAAAGACTTCGGTGCGCATGCTTTAACGTATCAGAAAAAGCACGGGGAATACAACCTTTAAGAACCCATGGGCTGTCATTACTCGGTATCAGCAAGTACGCGTAAAAAAATAAAAAATTGTAAAATTAACTATTCATTGAGGTTCTTTCAAAATATAAATAAAATCTGGTTTTGAAATTGCCTCAAGTAATAATATTTAACTTTTTTCCATACTTTCTTAAGCTTCCAAATAATCCTCTCTGCGTTCCCTGTGCGAAATTCTTATCTTATACACGAAAAAAAATTTCACACAGAGTACACAGAGATTAAGGAGCACAATAAGGGTACAGGCAATAGGCAGAGCTGCTCCGGCCTGAATTATGATGCTGAAAGTGAAGTTCTTTCAAAATATAAGCCCCCTTCGAGGGCGAGAAGCTAGGGTCAGCATATTGGGTAGCCACGGAACCCGCGGAAAAACACGGAAAAGGTATTACTGGTTGCAGCCTTCCGTGTCATTCCGCGGCTGATGAAACCGGAAAAGGAGTTAGCCATGGAACCCGCGGAAAAACTCGGAAAGACATTTTATGCTAAAACTCCTCTGTGCTCTCTGTGTTCTCTGTGCGAAATTCTTATCTTGTGCACGAAAAAAAATTTCACACAGAGATGAAGGAGCGCAATAAGAGTACGGGCAATCTGCAGCGCTGCTCCGGCCTGAAGTATGATGCTAAAAATACCTTTTCTATGTTTTTTCTACACCGTCTATCTTTCCAACAATTCCCCTCTGTGTTCTCCGTGTTCTCTGTGCGGAATTCTTCTTACTTCTTTTC
>JBFMGN010000294.1:0-4992 GCA_040752435.1 Spirochaetota bacterium | reverse complement strand
GGCCGTTATCCGCTCTACTTTTCTGGTCGGTTTCCCTGGGGAAACTGCGAGAGAGTTTGAGGAACTTCTCGAATTCCAGGAAAAAGCCGCTATTGACTGGCTGGGTGTTTTTACCTATTCCCGGGAGGAAGATACGCCGGCCTACAAAATGAGGGGTCAACTTTTCCATAAGTTATCCGAACCCCTGGCCAGGAAACGTAAAACCATCCTCGAGGAGAGCCAGATACCACTCACTGAAAAACGCCTTGACCGGTTTGTCGGACGGGAGCTTCGAGTACTCATCGAAGAGGAAATTCCGGGAGACGGAATGTTCCTCGGCCGGGGTTATCTTCATGCCCCGGAAGTGGACGGTCTGGTCGTTGTCCATGGGGAGGGACTGAAAGCGGGGGAGAGGGTGCTTTGCAGGATAAAAGGGAGAAACGGGATCGACCTGGAAGGTGAAACGCTCTTAACTTCCAGCAGTCTTTCCTCTATAATTTTCAGGTAACAGCAGTTTTCTATGGCTAAAAAAAATCCGTGGTATTTGAACGAACTGAATGAACAGCAGCTCGAAGCGGTACTGCATAAAGGAACGCCTCTTCTAATCCTCGCGGGCGCCGGGTCAGGTAAAACGCGGGTGATAACGACCAAGATTGCCTATCTGATAGATACCGGGAAAGTGGATCCACATGCGATTTTGGCAGTCACTTTTACCAACAAAGCGGCCGGGGAAATGCAGGCGCGGGTTACGGCAATGGCCGGCGGAAGCGGGAGTACCTTTATCAGCACCTTTCATTCTTTCGGTGCATGGATTTTGCGGCGGAATTCCCACCTGCTGGATTTGAACAGCCGGTTTACAATTTATGATGATGATGATTCCGTTACCCTGCTGAATAGTATTTTTGAGAATAACAATAGAGCTGAGTTAAAGAAATACGCTCACTT
This sequence comes from Spirochaetota bacterium, assembly GCA_040752435.1. Taxonomy (GTDB): domain Bacteria; phylum Spirochaetota; class Spirochaetia; order SPDA01; family JBFMGN01; genus JBFMGN01. The sequence goes on along the minus strand of JBFMGN010000294.1, from coordinate 4,068 downwards.
CATAAGCCGGGCGAAGGATTATGCCTTAGCGCCGGATGATGATTTAAACAGAATCTCCTTTGATCCGGATTTCCCCGCTATTTATAGAGTGTATCAGAATCGCCTGAAGGAGCTTGGAAATGTGGATTTCGGCGATCTTATCCTTAAACCCCTGGAATTGCTGCAAACCACCCCTGAGGTAAAATTACGGATGCAGCAGCGTTTCAAGGTCATCCTGGTGGATGAATATCAAGATTCCAACGTTGCCCAGTTCAAGCTTCTCAAAGAGCTTTTCGGGACGGATACGTACCTCTGCGTCGTAGGGGATGACGACCAGTCGATCTATCGGTTCAGAGGCGCGGAAGTGCAAAATATACTGTTCTTCCCGGAGGTCTTTCCCCACACAAAGGTTATCAGGCTGGAAAGGAATTACCGTTCCACTGAAAAAATCCTCTCAGTCGCATCTCAGGTGGTAGTAAAAAATAGAGGCCGGTTGGGGAAAACGTTATGGACTGATAAAAAGGGAGGTGTAAAACCGGCCCTCGTTTTTTTAGAAAATCAGAGGCAGGAAGCGGAGTATTGCGCTAATCTGTTATCCGATGGAAAACTGAAGGATACCGCCATTCTCTACCGAACCAATGCCCAGTCGAGAGAATTCGAAACTGTGTTCAGCCGGCTGAATATACTGTACCACTTGGTGGGTACACTCTCCTTCTATGAACGGGAAGAGGTAAAGGATACATTAGCCTTACTATCCCTGCTGATAAATCCCAAGAATATCGTTGCCTTCCAGCGGATTTTAAACAAACCGGCGAGAAACCTTGGTAAAGTTGCGGTAAATAAAATCCTATCGTTCTCTGAAAATACCGGAGGTGACCTTCTGAAAGCCTGTACCCTGGCAAAAGAGATTTTTTCGGGCAAGGCCAAAGAAGGTATTACCGCTTTTGTTTTAATGTTTGAAACTTTCATTAAGACACTTCCGGCCATGGAACTGGCGGCTTTCGTTCACAGGTTGATAATCGATTCAGGTCTTCTCGATTATCATAAAGAACAGGACCATATCTCTGGAACCCAAAAGGTGAAGAATCTTGAAGAACTGGTAAGCGCGGCAGCCGCGTATCATGGAGGAATTGAAGGACTGCTTCAATTCCTGGAAGACGTCGAGCTTGATAGATCCCTGATTGCTTCCGATGTTGAAGATACACGGGAACGGGTAACCCTTATCACCATGCATAATACCAAGGGGCTTGAATTCAATCGGGTAATAATAACCGGCCTGGAAGAAGGGCTTTTCCCTTCCATAAAAAACGATCTCGGTGAAGATGACCTTGAGGAAGAACGCCGCATATTTTATGTGAGTATCACCCGAGCCCGGGAACTGCTTTTTTTAACCTCATGTAAAACGCGGCGAATCTGGGGCAAGACGGTTTCCCTTACCCCATCCCGTTTCCTATCTGAAATTCCAAAAGAATTGCTTACCGTTTCCGGTCAGGACTGGGGTGTAAAACATCTGGATGAAGAAGCGCAGGAGTATGCTCCAGGTATCCGGGTCTATCATGAAGATTATGGAGCTGGGGTAGTGTGTAAAAGTTGGAACAACGGGCAACATCTTAGTGTACTGGTTCAATTTGAATCGGGTTTAACCGCTCAATTTATTCCGAAATACTCCAAACTGGAGAGGATCAGCCGGGATGAGTGGTAGTATTTTAGGCACCAGGCAGGAGGGGTATTCACTCTTACGGGAGGTTCCCGCTATACGGAGAGCCAGGGACTATCATCTTTACGATCTTAAGGGAAAGCGCTATCTTGACTTGTACCAGAACAATGGGAGGGCGATTCTAGGCCACAGGCCTCGGCAACTTTCCCATGTAATAAAAAATACACTCGCTAAGGGGCTTTTAGCCGAGTATCCTTCCGTTTTGGAAAGGCAATTTTTAAAAGCACTCGCCGGACTGTTACCGGGGTATAAGGATTTCCGGTTGTACCTGACAATGGAACGGGCGATGGCTGCGGTTTCCGCCCTATTGCAGACTGATGCCTCGGAAATTCTCTCCGACCCGGCTCTCGAGGCCGCTTCAGAGTCTGATTTCTCCCTCTGGAGGCCCTATCTCGAAGTTCCGGAGGAAAAGCGCAAAAGTCAACCGAAAGTCATACTTCCGATCCTTCCAGTACCATCGGCTTCAGTCCCGGTCGTTATAGGGGTAAGAGACAATGTTCATTCCGGTCTGCCCCCTTCCGACCTTGTCTCGCCGGTACTGCTGGCCGGATTAAAAAGAGCCGTCTTTGATCTTATGGCAAGTCCTTACCGGAGTAATGATACTAACTTTGATGGGCCGATTTGGAAACGCAGAGGTGTATATTTGACAGCCCGGTGTGATTTGGCTGAGTATAGCCGGGTGTTTCGGGCTTTCCTCAGTGCCGGTTTTCTGATTTCGCCCTGCTTTCCGGGGCCAAGCATTATCCCGGGGGAATATACTCCGGGGGAGATCAAAGCCCTTAAGGTTTTAGGGAGGTCGTAACAGATGGAGATTGGTCAAACCGTGATGATTTTGAGCCGTCTGGGAATCGGGGCCGCGGCCGCCTTTTTTGCCATACTTCTCTGGTCCAATACCAGGGATACAGCCTGGATGTTCATTGTAATGGGTATTATTGTGAACTTCGGAGAAGTGATGTTTTCCACTCTTGAAATCTTCGGCCTGGTTCATGGAGAAACATACTTACTCGCCGGGATACCGGTTGTAAAAGTTGTTTTTTCAAATCTGCCGAATGTATTTTTCATAATTGCCTTCTGCATAATGATCCTGCGCTTAAAAGTCCGTTTCGCGGCCCACTCCACTCGGCCGAAGGAAGAAGACAGTGAAGCGAGTGCCGCCGGCGAAGCTAAAAAGATGGGTAAAAGGAGCAGGAAAATACGTAAAAAATCGGCTGATGGGCGGGATAGTTGACTATTTTTGAAATTTTGATATCTTTATGCGAAGAATGATATTCCAGTCCGGTAATAGTCTTCGATTACAGGCAGCCGTGCTGGGAATTCTACTACGTGGTAATTCTAGTCATTGGAGGCATAATGTGGTCGCATTAATAGTGGGAATAATATTCATCCTCTTTGCCGTGTATTCCGTCCTACCGGTCGCATGGGGTCTTAACTGGTGGCAGGAAGTTCTGGCCTTTCTTCGGGGAGGGCTTCCAATTCTTGCGTTATTTATAGGGCTTATTGCCGTGTTTATCGGCATCGCGGATATCAAGGACAGGATCGAAGCGAAAAAGGAAGAAGAGGAAGACGAGGAAGAAGCAAAAGAAACGAAAGAAGAGAAAGGCGAAAATCCATCAGAATCTGCAAACGAGTAGGTGATTCATTCAAATTGCAAGGATTTAACGAAATACTTAAAAATATACGCCTTGACATAATGTCGGTAATATGAAAGGATGCGGCTCTCCTTAATAATGAAAGGCTTAAAGAGATGAAAACGATATTTGTAAAACCAAAAAATGTAATTCGAAAATGGTACTTACTCAATGCTTATGGAAAGCCGCTGGGACGGGTCGCCGTAAAAGCGGTCAACCTGCTTCGGGGTAAACACAAGCCCTTTTATACGCCTCATCAGGAAATTGGTGATTTTGTTATTATTGTTAATGCCGATAAAGTTGTGCTGACCGGCAACAAACGTCAGAAAAAGCTGTATTATAGCTATTCCGGATATCCAGGCGGATTACGGGTAGAATCCTTTAACAGCATAATCGCTCGAAAACCGGTGTTCCCTATGGAAATGGCTGTAAAAGGTATGCTTCCTAAAGGACCTTTGGGACGAAAGCTTTATAGGAATGTAAAGATTTATGCTGACGCTACCCACCCCCATGAAGCGCAAAAACCGGAACGAATTGAAATATAATATTTTAGGAGTGAGCAGGTGGTTAAAAATCTTGCTTTAGGCACAGGACGAAGAAAAACGTCGATTGCAAGAGTTTTTTTAAGAGACGGAAAAGGGAATATTACCGTTAACGGTATGACTTTAGAGAACTATTTTAAAAATCCGGAGTATGTCTATATCATTAAACAACCCCTTCTAGTGACGGATAATGAAGGCAAAT
>JBFMGN010000293.1:0-4996 GCA_040752435.1 Spirochaetota bacterium | reverse complement strand
CAACCGATTCCAAGGGGAACAGCCATTGAGGCCAGGCTGAACGCGGAAGACCCGGATAAGGATTTCACACCCGCTCCCGGGAAGGTCGAACTTTTTTTCATACCCTCAGGACCGGGAATACGGGTGGATTCGGGCATTGAACAGGGAAGCGTAATTCCCCAGGAGTTCGATTCAATGGTGGCGAAAATAATAGCATTTGCGCCCACAAGAAAAGAATCTATTGGAAAACTTAAACGCGCTCTGAAAGAAATGCGAATTAAAATCGAAGCCGGAACTACCAATCGCTCCTTTCTTCTGGAATTACTCCATCGTCCGGAAATTATCTCCGGCGGTGTGCACACCCGCTTCGTAGAGGAACTGCTTTCACAAAGAGAAGATACACGCAAAGAATGGCATATAGCCCTTATCGCTTGTGCGTTAGATCGGTATATAGCCTTAAGCCGCGAAGAACTATCCCGTTTTAAGGAGCAGCTTATCGTAAGCGGTTATCCGCGGGAAATTTCCATATCCCATGGTTATGAAATTGTTCTTACGGTGATGGATAACAAATACCGCTTCCTTGTCAAGGCAACCGGCATTGATACTTATCACCTTGAAGTCGACGGATGCATTTTATCCGTCCGATATATTCAAAAGCAAAACGAATCGCGTTTGTATTGGGATGATCAACGGTACGTTATTCAAATTGTATCCAGAGGCGACACGCTGCAGTGTGAGCTCGGCAGCGTCCCGTATTCTGTTGAAATCGAATCAAGGGGTTTTATTAAATCCCCGTCGCCGGGTCTGGTACTTTCCATCCATGCGGAACCGGGTCAGAATGTTTTGAAAGGTGAAACGGTACTAACCCTGGAAGCCATGAAAATGGAAATGATGATTACCGCTCCTGAAGGCGGGATAATAAAAGAGATTCGCGTAAAAACCGGTGAGATGGTATCCGCCGGGCAGCTTCTTGTTCAAATGGAATCATTAAGCGGTGCGGCCGCAAAAACCCCGAACTTGAAACGTCCAAGGATAATATTCCGGCAAGGCCTTAACGCTTCTGAGTTGCAATGGAAGATAAAAAAACAGGAATTGCTCGCCTTATTCCTCGGGTATGATCATGGTGACAAAACCGAGGGCATTGTCAAATCTTTAAATGATATGAGGAGTGAAAGTCCTGCTTATAATAATGACCTTGTAACTTTGATCCTGGATGTAATGGAAACATTTGCAGCCGTGGAAAATTTTTTTTCATCACGTCAGATAGTGGTGGAAGGATTCGCCCGTCCCGCATCGCCCCAGGAACTTCTGATATTTATTTACCGGCGCACTACGGAACGGGAAAAGGGAATGCCCGGAGAATTCCTTTCCAGTCTTGAAAGGGTAATGAGATGGTATCACATTAAAGAACAATCGGAGGATGACGGCTACGGAAATCTTCTTTTCAGAATTTATCGGTCCCATTCTGAACTTAGCGCAAAACAGGATATTCTTCACTCGTTGCTTTTTATCCTCGTTGAACTGACACTCTCGGTTCAGTCCGAGAAAAAAGCAGCCGACTTGCTTGACGAAATTACGCTTTTATCCCAGGTACAGAAACCTTCCCTCTCAGATGCCGCCATCCATGCCAGATATCAATTGATTGACCGGGTCTACCTGAAAAGGCTGCAAGAAGTAAAGGCTCAGAAAATCGGCAGGATCATCGATCTGATTTTAATGGCAAAAAAATTGGGCAGAATGTACTCCCAGTTCATGGAGAACATAATCGATTCCGGTAATCATGTCATTTTCGATTTAGTCAATATAATTCTGACAGAACCCATTGAAATAAAGAAAGTGGCAATGGAAATCCTGGGCAGGCGGTTCAACCGGGACCGGGAACTGGTTTCAGTAAAAACTGATACTTACATTGACCTGCTCTATTCCCGCGTGGTCAGTACGGATATAATGGGAGAGCACAATACCATCGTGACGGTCGTCGATGAAGGTACCTTTAATGGCTATGTGGATACGCTTATAGACCTTCTTGCGCAACCGGTTTCCGGTACCGCTTCTGCTTCCATACAACGGGAGAAAGGTGATACTGAAGTAATTTGTATTCTTCTATCGAAAACAGAAACCCCCGATACAGACATGTTTTATAACGTACTGTCAAAAAAACCAGCATCAGCGGACCGGATGTCCCTGGGAATTATGACTGCATCCGGGGACATCATTTATTTCACATTCTCTTATGATTCCCAGGGGAAGTGGGTGGAGGAAGAAAGTAGACGTTTTTTTAATCCCCTGATATATCGCGAGTTAAGGGTATACCGGCTTTCCAATTTCAACCAGAAATTGCTCTATTCCAGCGCATCAGTCTATCTGCTGGTCTTAACCGCGAAAGCAAATCCTAAAGATGAACGCCTTTTCGCCCTGGTGGAAGTACCGGCGACCCGCCCCGAGTTCGATAAAAAATCAGCCATCAGAAGAATGGTTGCCTTTGAAGATGTTTTTAATGAAGCCGTTTACGCCATGCGGGCGGAACAGGCGAAACGTAAAAGAAGACTTCACTGGAACAGGATTATCATACATATCCGGACTGCGATGGACACGACTCTGGAGCAAGTCCAGGATTATGCCGGGCTCATTGGACACCGCGCCTCCGACCTCGGGCTTGAAAAGCTGGTAATCTATTCCAGACGATTTGAACCCGACAAAAAATCAATCAGCGAAGTGGAACTTCTATTTGAAAATATCTCCGGCGTAAACTTCACTATAAGGGGAAGAACTCCCTCCAATGAACCTCTTTCCCCGATCAATTTTTATGTGGCGAGGGTCGTCCGGGCCCGCCAGCGCGGCAATATTTATCCATACGAGATAGTCAAAATGATTACAAGGACAGGGGCGCCGGTAAATGAAAGTTTCCCCAAGGGTGATTTCGAGGAATATGACATCGGCGTAAATGCAGAAACCGGTGAACATAAATACTTCTCCGTTAAAGGGAGGCCTTACGGTCAAAACGCAGGCAATATTGTTTTCGGAATCATTACTAATTATACAAAGAATCACCGGTATGGGATTAAACGGATAATTATACTTTCCGATACAACGGCGGATATGGGTTCACTCTCCGAAATTGAATGCCGTCGAATAAACTCTGCTTTTGATCTGGCTGAATCCATGCACCTGCCGGTGGAGTGGCTCCCTGTATCCGCCGGTGCACGCATCGATATGGAAAGCGGTACGGAAAATCTGGACTGGACTGCAGCAACCCTGAAGCGGATTATTGCATTTACCCAAAGAGGCGGCGAAATAAATATTATTGTCGCTGGTGTCAATGTCGGTGCGCAGTCCTACTGGAATGCCGAGGCTACCATGCTGATGCATACGAAAGGTCTCCTCATAATGACTGAGGATTCTTCGATGCTCCTTACAGGGAAAAAGGCCCTGGATTTTTCCGGCAGCGTCTCCGCCGAAGACAATACAGGCATCGGCGGCGTTGAAAAAATCATGCAGCCCAACGGGCAGGCACAGATACGGGTAAAAAACCTGTACGAAGCATACAACCTCCTTTTCAGGCATTATGCTTTAACCTACGTCCAACCGGGGAAACTCTTCCCGGAGCGCCTTAAAACCAGTGACCCGATTGACAGGAATGTAGCCCTCTTTCCGTATACCGACCGGTTGGGCCAGGGCTTCGCCTGTATCGGTGACATCTTCAGCCGGGAGTTGAATCCCGAACGCAAAAAACCCTTTGAGATACGGCAGGTAATGCAGGCGGTTATTGACCAGGATCAAAACTATCTGGAAAGATGGGAGGGAATGAAAGACGCCGAGACAGCGGTTGTATGGGAGGCGCGCATCGGCGGCTATGCAGCCGCTCTGGTAGGCATTGAAAGCCGTTCGTTGACCCGGCTGGGAGAAGTGCCCCACGACGGGCCGGAAACATGGAGCGGCGGCACCCTATTTCCTCTCTCTTCAAAAAAAGTCGCTCGGGGAATAAATGCCTTCAGCGGCCGCCTTCCCCTGGTGATTCTCGCAAATCTTTCGGGATTCGACGGGTCCCCCGAGTCCTTACGAAAGCTGCAGCTTGAATACGGGGCGGAAATCGGCCGGGCTGTGGTGAACTTCAAAGGAGCGATTATATTTATTGTAATCGCCCGCTACCACGGCGGTGCGTATGTCGTCTTTTCAAAAAGATTGAATCCATATTTGCACGCGGCGGCTCTTGAAGGTTCCTATGCGTCCGTTATCGGGGGTGCTCCCGCCGCGGCGGTAGTATTTCCAAGCCTCGTATTAAAAGAGACCTATGCCGACAAGAGAATTGAAGAAGCTCAAAAAAAATTAAAAATCGACCCTGAATTTTCACAGAAGGACTTTGATGCCCTTTGGCAGACCGTTCACACCGAAAAGCAAAGTGAACTGGCCCAGCGTTTCGACCGCATCCATTCCGTTCAGAGGGCGAAGCAGGTAGGCTCGATAGATGCAGTTATATCCATCCAGGAACTGCGTCCACACATAATAAAAAAGATCACAGACGATATGCTATTCCTTTAAAAACGTTCGCACCATGCGAAACTATAATACAGTCCGACGAAGCCGGAGGCTGCGTCGGGCTATTCCTTTAAAAATTTTGTCCAGCTCGCTAAAGCGAATACCTTTTAGAGGGATGAATTTCGCACAGAGAACACAGAGAGCACAGAGGTCACAGAGAGGAAAATTAGCCGCGGAATCACGCGGAATGATACGGAAGGCTGCAACCATTAATACTTTTTCCGTATTTTTCAGCGGGTTCCGTGGCTAATCCCTTTTCTTTTGACTTAATTCGTTAATTCACCGTAAATGGGTGCTCCTTAATCTCTGTGTACTCTAAAGTGAAATTTCTTCATGTATAAGACGTAGATGTAAATGAATTTCGCTTAAGAAAACACGATGAAAGAAGAGATGGTATAGCATACTGCGAAGAAATTACAGCCCCCTTCGAGGGCGAGAAGCTTGGGCAAGCATATTGGGTAGTATCGCCTTGTCCATGGGC
>JBFMGN010000292.1:0-5000 GCA_040752435.1 Spirochaetota bacterium | reverse complement strand
CTTCTGAAACCGGCGCGATGATTGCCCTGACCCATCATGAGAAATACGATGGCTCGGGATACCCTATGGGACTTCGGGCAGAAGGCATTCCCCTTTTCGGCCGCATTGTGTGCGTGGCGGACGTGTTCGACGCGCTTACCACCCGCAGACCCTATAAGGAGCCCTGGTCGCTTAATGACGCGCTGGCATACCTGGAGCGGGAGCGCGGCCGGCAATTCGACCCCACCCTTGTTGATGCCTTTGTGTGCAACGCGCATGCTGTCAGAAACATCTATGACCAGAATGCCGATACGCCGGTTAAGCGCGTGATCCGACTATCGCTTCCATAGCCGACAGTATTCTCTGCTTTTCCTCATTTTCAAACTCAATTTTGCTGATGAGTCGTGACATAAACGGCCTTACAAAATTTTCCATCCTCTGGGTCTTTCTTTCGTAGTCGGTTTTACTATCCAGCAGCATGACCGTGACGGGCAGGGGGCTTTTATATTCGCCGATCAGTTGGAAACCAAGCTTTTTATACATCTGTATATATTTTTTTTCATCCGAGAAAACATCGAGGAAAATCCGTTCCGCCTTGTTTGATTTGGCGAACAGGTAAGCGAGGGTCATGAGCCCCAAGGGCACGATATTACCCCGCTCCTCATTCACAACAGCCAGCCGGTCAATTTCGACGCACCGTTTGCCTCCCTTAAGACCGTTGAGGGGAAAGTGCCTTTCTATGGGCAGTTGATCAACCATCTCTTCCGTAAGACAGGAGACGGTGCCCACCGGCTGCAAGCCTTTATATGCCAGGATATGATAAGCGTGCTCATCCTCAGGCCGTCGGATTGTCTCTTCAAGGTAGCCTTTCTCCCCGACCAGTATCTTACGCTGCAGAAAAAAAACATCTGCTATGGCCTGAGATGTATTGGCATGGATGAAATAGATTTTCTGTTTATTTTCATCGGTCAAGGGGAGAAAAATGGTAAATGATGTTCCCCGCCCGGGCTGGCTGTTCACGGCAATTCTACCGCCCATTTTGTATATTATTTGGTGAACGATATTCAGACCCAGACCAGTGCCTTTCCCCGGGTCCTTGGTTGTAAAAAAGGGCTTGAATATATTCTCAAGATTTTTCTCTTCAATCCCTTGCCCGGTATCCGTTATGGTGATTATGCCGTTCCAATCCTCCACCCGGCATTCAATTGTCAGAAGACCTCGACCGTCCATAGCCTGAACGGCATTTATTATGATATTCAGGAAAACCTGCTGCAACTCGTTCTGGTTGGCCTCGATAATCGGGGAATCGGAATAGAATTTCCGTATATCTATCTGTTCAAATTTCATCCCGCGCCGGGCCAATTTAAGAGAGTCTTCAATAACATCAACGATATTGATCCTGGCGGTTTCCGCTTCTTCCTTGCGGGAATAATTTGTCAGCTCCTTGATAACCTCAGCCGCACTCTGGGCGTACTTGATGATGTCCTGGGTATATTCAATCAGCGCCGATTCGCCTTTCATCTCATCCAGCATAATCTCCGCTGTACCGAGAATTCCGCAGAGGGGATTATTAATCTCATGGGCTATGCCGGATGCCAGTGTTCCAATACCGGCTAGTTTTTCTGACCGGGCAAGTTCCTGTTGAAGCCTTTTCTGTTGGGTGATGTCCAGAAAAAACTCGAGAAATATGTTCTCGAAGCCGACGGGAACATTGATCGGATAGAAATGATTGAGGAATATTCTGTCTGTTTTTTCATCGTTGAACTCGGCGCTGAAGGGAATCTGGGTATGGAGACAATCCTGGGCAAGACACTTCTCACAGGGTTTATTGCGCTTAAAGAAGGTGTTATAGCACTTCTTTCCAACGATCCCTTCATAGGTTCCCCCAAAATACTTCCGGGCGGCATAATTAACCGTAATAATATTATAATTAATATCCTGGATCGATATGGGAGTTGTGATCCCGTCGAAGAAAGCTTCCAGCTTGTTTCTGCTTATGATGAGTTCCTGGTTAAGCTTCTGCAGCCGTTTCTGCTGCCGTTTCAGCCTTTCGAAGGATATCGCGTTTTCCAATGAACTGGAACACTGTCCGGCGAGAATTTCAAGAACCTCAATATCAAACTGGTCGTAATATTCTTTATTGAGACATTTCCCAAGAATGATACAGCCGTTTAAACGATCCTTAAACTTCAACGGCAATATCAGACTCGGCTTTAACTGGATATTCTGTTCAGGCAGCGGAAGATCCACCTCAACAGGCAGATGCTGATTGACTAGAATTCCATGACTTCTTGATATATCCCGAATAAAGGCGGAATCCCGGTTAAATACAATGCGGGTTTTATCATCCCGGCTGAAAGGCATTCCCCTGCAAGCGATGACTTGATAATTTCTGGAAGAATAATCAAGAACTGTCATGAATGCCCATTCCAGCTTGAAGGTTTCGTAAACAATCTGAACGGTGGATTCACCGAGAAGGTCCAGTTCTACAATTGATGTAAGGCTTTCCGAAAAATTTTTAAGACTGTTATAATATCCCAAGCGTTTACCGAAATAGAGCCGTTCCATGAAAGAGAGGGCACTGGTTCGCAGGGGTTGAAAAATAAACGCCGCGACTATGCCCAGCAGGATCGACGGCAGAATAGAATATCCAAAAGGTATTATCCTGATGCCCTTAAAAGAGACCCACAAAATTCCTTGAAATACCAGGGCACAGATTATTATGAGGATGAAATACAGCACAATTTTTAAAACAAGTGAGGAATAATAAACCAGCCTGAAGCGATAGATGGCATAAAAAATGAAAAAGGCGTTTACCGTTGATGTAAAAAGATCGATGGGGTATCTTCCCAGGGGTTCATATAAGTTGGTAAGGATACCCACAAGCATTATTACCGCGCCGTAGAGGGGCAGGCGTAGTTTCCGCTTTATATCATAACTGTGGGTTTGTCTTATTGCCCGCAAAAGTATAAAAATTCCGAAAACGACGAATAAATAGCTTAAGATGTAGGCAATTAGTGAACCTTTAGCGAGGGAGTAATAAAACTGGGTTCCCTCAAACCAGGCATTGGCAACGATGTGCCCCTCGAAATTCAAAATCAGGAGAAAAACGTAGATTAAATACCCCAGGGCAACCAGATAATTATATCGTCTTTTCCGGGTCTGTATAAGGCTTAACATGGAATGGAAGAGGGTAATCGGTCCGCCAAGCATACCCGCAACCATAAGCCGGTTCCAGAAGAGAGGATTAAAAATTCCTGTATTGGCATGCATCATAAAAGAACCGAAACTCCAGATTGCCATTACAAACATATATAAGATAAAAGGCCAGTGTATTTTTTCTTCTTTCGAACGGTACAGGCCGAAAATCGTGAAGATAATATACGGGATAAAGGAAATTGCCGGTATCAGGGACGATAAATCAAATATCATGACATACTACCACTTTTTCAAATCCGTTATTAAATAATCCAGTTGAATTAACTTCATTTTCAATTTATAGTACTCATATGGCGCCTATTATACTCGGTGTTCTGGGTTTTATAAACCTTTTTATTTCAGATTTCTGCCAAATTTACAAGAAAAAAACTTTAATCTTTATCTTTTCTTTTATCGGTTACTCCGGTATTTTTTCTTCACTTATATTTTTGATAATTTCTTCCGGTATCCAGGGAAAAATAAATCTTTTTCTTGGATTTAAAATAATCCTCACCGCCTGCTTTTTCCTTCTTCTAATATACTCAGTTCTGGTCGAACTGCCAATGAGGAGGAAAAGATCAAAATTGCCGGAAGGCACGGCCGTTACAGATGGTACCTACGGTTTGGTCAGGCATCCCGGATTCCTCTGGTTTTTTCTTTTTTATGCTTCATTGGGTCTTATTCTGCGCGGGAAATGGTTTTTCTTCACCGCCTTTACCGTGAATTTCCTTAATTTTTTGCTGATCCTGGTGGAAGATACCATAATTTTCCCTAAACTGTTCATAAATTACAGGGAGTATCAAAAAACTGTCCCTTTCCTGTTCCCTGGCTTAAAATGGATATTAAAAAAGAAGTAAAAATGAGAAATCGAGTTTTGATAATCGACGATGATCCCGCGATTCAAAAAGTCTTAAGCATCAGCCTTGAAAACGATGGATTCGAAGTAGCAATCGCCGGCTCGGCGCTGGCGGCTTTTGATATCCTATCCCGGAATGAAATCTCACCGGACTGCATCCTGCTCGATATCAGAATGCCCAAAATGACAGGGGAAGAAGCTCTTCCGATTTTTAAAAAAAATTATCCCCTTATACCGGTCATCATGCTCACGGCCATGACCGACCTCGATACGGCTATCGGGGCAATGAAAAACGGCGCTTTCGACTATCTTACCAAGCCGTTCAGAAAAATCCAGTTGCTTGAAACGATCAGGAAAGCCATCCGGTTCCGTAACATAGCCATAGAAAATGAACGCCTTACCCGCGAAAATATGGAATATCAGAAATCTCTCGAGCAAAAAGTTACCGAGAGGACAGAAGAACTTTTCAAGGCATACCTTCAGCTTAAAAAAACCAACCTGGAAACCGTCAGGGTCCTGGCGGAAACAATAGAGGCAAAGGATCACTATACCCGCGGCCATTGTAACAGGGTGCGGTTATTGTCCTCAACCATGGCCCAGTTTATGGGCTTCAGCAAAGAAAAAATTGCCTCCCTCGAGTATGGCGCCCTGCTGCACGACATCGGGAAAATAGGAATTCCAGAAGAAATTTTAAATAAAAACGGAACTTTAACGGAAGAAGAAAGAAAAGCCTTTCAACAGCACACACTAATCGGCGAAAATATACTCAAAACGGTGGATTTTTTTAAAATGTGCCTTCCGATTATACGCCACCACCACGAACGATTCGATGGGAAAGGATACCCGGATGGTGCTAAAATGAATGAAATTGACCTTTCAGCCAGGATTGTATCGGTTTCCGATGCCTATGATGCCATGACCTCAACCAGACCGTATCGAATCGCCATGTCCCATGCAACCGCCTTGG
>JBFMGN010000291.1:0-5003 GCA_040752435.1 Spirochaetota bacterium | reverse complement strand
TCGCAGAGACAGAAATAAGGAAACTTCAACACCCGGCCGAAGCGGAAATATGCGCTCGGATAATGGCGAATTCAGAGCCGTGGATAACTTTACAGCGAAACTTTGATGCTTCGCTAAGGATAACCACATTTCGGGGCATTCCGAGATTTTGCTAAGAAAGACGATTGCCCCTATGGCAGAGTTCAAGAAGGAATAACATTGGAATGCTTTGAAAGTGAAAAGCGGCGGCACGCCGTTAGCTGCTAATAAATGTATTCGGAGCCAAGACTATGGATGATTACAATATTATTACTGTTGATTCCGGCAATGTTGAGGATTTTGGTTTTTTCTGCGTTAAAAATAAAAAACATCCCGGTTATGTCGCAAAACTGTCATGGTTGCAGCAACGCTTTGACGAAGGTATGCGGATCAAGTTGATCCTGACAGCCGAGGGTAAACAAGCGGGTTTTCTGGAATACATTCCGGGAGAATATACTTGATGGTCTGCAATTGATCTATACTAACCAATGTCCATATATAGGCAAAGCGGTGGAGGAATTGCCGCCTGTAGCAGAAAAATATGGTATCCGGCTTAATTTGGTCGAATTGGAAAATGCGGAGGAAGCTCGTAAAAAAATGCCTTCTCCTTATGGGATGATCAGTCTGCTGTACAATGGTCAGCTTCTGGCTGATCATCCGATAAGTGCAACCAGGTTCAAAAACATATTCCAAAGTACGCTCATTCTTTAAAAACAATAGTCGAAATTGTATCCATCTTGCAAAAATATGGACTTGAAGGTACTCTTAGCCCATGAGAAGCTCTACAACGAGCCATACGAAATTGGAGGACCATCATGAAAAAGCCATTATTGCTTATTTTCCTTGCACTCCTCATGTTTCTTTTAACAGGCTGTGCTCCAGGACCGAATGAACTGGTTAACACCAACAACTACAAAGGCTTTGTCCCTGGTTTCTGGTATGGCCTTTGGAATGGAATCATTTCCCCCGTTACTTTCATAATTTCCTTGTTCAACACTAAAGTGCAGATCTATGAAGTCCATAATAACGGCAATTGGTACAATCTCGGATTCATACTTGGTGTAAGCATAGCGTTTGGCGGAGGCGCAGGAGGAGCAGCTTCAAGACGAAGGAACAGGTAAAATAATTGGAGAGCCTGACAAATCGATAGAGCCAACCGGCTACAGTGAAGGCGGCTACGAGTTGAAACTAATCGAGATTCGCCACGAGTGAGCGGGAGTCATTCACTCTCATGTTGTTACAACAAAGGCTGGCCCAACCCCGCGTGCAGTCGACCTCGCTTCGCCCGGCGGCTTCCATTTCGTAGAGGTGAACAAATGCGAAAAGAGTAGCCAGGACAAAAACGTGCAGTTCGTTTCAGGCGATATCCGAAGTTTTGTCGAGTCGCTGCGCCAGGCGGAAGGCAAAGATATTTGGTTGATGGGCGGCGGTGAGTTGGTCGAATCCTTCTTGAAAGAGCGTTCGATAGACGAGATCATCCTGACAATTCATCCCGTCATTCTTGGCGCAGGCATTCCGCTTTTTCGAGGTGAGCATCAGCAAACCGATTTGAAACTTATCAATTGCAGGTCGTATGAAAGCGGAATCGTGCAAGTGCATTATGGAAAAAAATAAAAGCGGCTTATTTCTGCCATGCGCTGCCGAACAAGTCCCTCCAGCCAACGCTATTGACAATCCGCTTCGACGCAAGATTCAGCCTCCGAGCGAGATGCCTATCCGCCACGCGATTGAGCCAGGAATGTGTGTTCTGGAAGTTGGCCCCGGAAATGGTACTTTTACTGTAGCGACTGCCCGGATTTTTTCTTTGCCTCGACTTTTTCCCGGATCCATGAGATAAAGGATTCGGTATTTTCTCCCGTCCTGGCGGAAAGGGAAATTATTTTGATATTGGGATTCACAGAAGTAATGTTTTTTTTCAACAGTTCTATATCGACTCCTAAAGCTTCCGCTGCATCAATTTTGTTTATCAGCGCCAGTTGGGCATTCTGAAAGAGGAGGGGATATTTTAACGGCTTGTCCTCTCCCTCTGCGACACTTACCATGGCTATCTTTGCGTCCTCGCCCAGATCGACGCCCGCGGGACAGAGGAGGTTGCCGACGTTTTCGATAACGACAAGGTCAAGAGAAACCAGCCCCGGCATTTGATTAAGCGTTTTAAACGCCTTGCAGGCGGCCGCAGTGGATATATGGCAACCGGTTATATTGGTGGATATCATTTCAACGCGTAAGCCGGCCGCTTCCAGTCGATCGGCATCGTTGCGTGTGGCGGCATCTGCTTCTATCACTGCCAGTTTTAATTCTTTCGCCAGTATCGGAAGGACCTTTTCCAGGAGGGTTGTTTTTCCGCTTCCCGGTGAACTGATCAAATTAACTGCCAATACATGGTGTAAAGCGAGAGCAGTCCTTATTTCATCTGCAATTTGTTCATCTTTTCCCCGGAGATTTTTGTTAATGACAATTTTTTTAACCATCTTCCTTATATTGTCTCTTCAACTTCGATTGATGCTACCAGTATTTCAGTGCCTTTAAGCAGTTTCATTATTCCTCCGCAGTCCGGGCAGAACATGACGGGTTCATCGAGTGTGTATTCTTTTTCACATGCCGGGCAGAAAGCGGCCATCCTCTGGGTTTCGACAATCAGTTCGGCATTTTTGAGGGGCGTGCCAGGCTTTTCCATGTCGAAGTACATTTGCATGGATTCAGGGACAAGTCCCTGGCATACTCCCGCCGTTACCCTGACTGAAACGACAGTACCCGTTATCCTTTCCTTGCGTACGGTTTCGAGCACTGTATCCATAATCGACCGGGTGATTACCGCCTCGTGCATAGAATCAGCATATCCTCGGCAGACCGTGCTCAAGAGGCATTTCAACGATCCTTTTTGTACCAATGGTGGTTTCCAGGATGACTCTGCCTCTTCCTTGCCCTCCATCTGCGGTTGTTCTATTAAACGGTGTTCCGGCCTCCGTTGTCCCTTTGGCTGGCGGTTTTTCTACGTAACCTATTACTGCGGCCTCAGCACCGAGAATGTCACTATGCAGTATATCCAGGATCTGTGGGACAGCCTTTTGCTCTGCGAATATCAAAGCCTTCCCTTCATTTGCAAGGATGAGGGGATCCATTCCGAGTATATCCAGAAAAGACCGTACTACCGGCTTTATCGGAATGTCTTCTTCCCGGATTGTATACTGAAGACCGGTATCATAAGCAAATTCATGTAAAGTTGCGGCAATTCCACCCCGGGTAGGGTCCCTGAGGGCATGGACTGCATCGCCGGTCTTTTTTAATACTTTTTCTAACATCCAGTTGAGGGAAGCACAGTCGCTTTCCAATTCCAGGTCAAGTTTAAGTTTTTCCCGGGCATTAAGGATTGCAGCCCCATGGTCGCCGATAGTTCCCGTAATAATTATGGCATCTCCATCCCGGATGTACTTAAGTCCGAGTGAGCTGCATATCCGGCTCCCGAAGCCTGTCGTGTTGATAAAAATACCGTCGGCAGCACCCTGGCCGACAACTTTCGTATCACCGCTGACAACTGTGACGCCCGCCTGCCTGCATGCACCACCGATGGATGCGAATATAGTCTTTAGTTCTTCCAGGTCGAATCCTTCTTCAATAATAATACCCAGAGTTAGAAACCTGGGATCACCTCCCATCATAACGACGTCGTTCACCGTACCGGCGACTGAAAGCTTGCCTATATCGCCGCCCGGGAAGAAGCGGGGTGTTATGGTAAAACTGTCGGTGGATACTACTATGGGGGGCTTAAGATTTTCGATGACGGCCGCATCCAGAGTCGGAATATGACCGCATTTCCCGGAAAGGGCCGGGTAGATAACGGCATCCAGCAGATCCTGAGTAAGTTTACCTCCAAACCCATGAGCCAGGCGGATTGTGTCGGATTGAGTCGTCTTAAACACGGTTCTCTTCCGGATACAGATAGTGGGCCCGGCATGTACCTTCATTACTTACCATGCAGGGACCTTTGGGGTTAAATGGGGTGCAGGCTATACCGAAATGGGAGCACTCTTCCGGTATTTTTTTCCCGGTTAAAACCAGGTGGCAGATACATCCTTTTATTATATCATCCGTGGGAACTTCCTCTATTTCATAATAGGAGAGGGCGCTGTATCTGGTATACGGGGTCTTCAGTTCCAGGCCGGTTCCAGGGAGTAGACCGATTCCCCGCCACCTGGCATCGGTAGTCTCAAAAACATCCGCCATCACTGCCCGCGCTTTGATGTTACCTTCTGCCCGGACAACACGTGGATAGCAGTTTGCCACAGTCGGTTTATTATACCGGATCTGCCGTACAATCGAAAGAATAGCTGAGAGAATATCCACCGGTTCAAAGCCTGAAACGGCGGAAGGAAGATTGTGGTCTTCGTGGAGAAAATCATACGCCCTGGTTCCTGTTATAACCGACGCATGCCCCGGCAAAAGATAACCCCCTGGGCCGTTTTCGATCCCAGTCAGGGCCCGTACTGCGGGAGGTACATACCGGTGGCAGCAGTAGAGTAAGAAATTATCCGGCAGTCCTGTTTTAATGGCCGAGGCTACGGGAGCCGCAGTTGTCTCAAAGCCGACACTGAAAAAAACTACCCTCCGGGAGGGATGCTCAACCGCCAAACTAATCGCCTCCCGAATACTGTAAACGACGCGTACATCAGCCCCTTTCCCCCGGCTGTCAAGGATGGAGCCGGTTGCAATCGGAACCCGCACCATGTCACCGTAAGTGCAAAAGATCGGTCGGTCAGGATTACAGGCGATTCTGATCGCGGTTGCGATAACGGACGCCGGGGTAATACAGACCGGGCAGCCGGGACCTGCGATGAGTTTGATATTGTCAGGCAGGAGTTGACGCAAGCCGTACTTCCCTATTTCATGCTCGTGTGTACCGCAGACATGCATTATGGTAAGGGGATGAATAAGGGAAGATACCTCTGCCAGAGATCGGGTAAGCTCTTTAACTATCTCTTTATTCT
>JBFMGN010000290.1:0-5017 GCA_040752435.1 Spirochaetota bacterium | reverse complement strand
TGTCCTGGGGTCCCAGTAACAGAATGTACTCTTTGTCCTTTTTTATGAATCCGTTCTTATTCCATTCACGGGCTAAATCCAGGCTGCAGGTCTGAGCCAGTTTACGGGCTTCATCAAAGGGCACTCTTGCCGTCCCGTAGTTCCAGCGGTATAACACATAGAAACGGGTTAAATCGGATATTTCCCCTGCAAAGCCGTTGTGGAGAATTCTTCTGACTGCATAATCGGTGGAAATTGTTCTGACGTCTTCCAAAAGCCGGTCGGCACGGACGACATTGCCTTCAAAGTCGATTACCTTTTCGTATTGGCCGAAAACCTCGATAGAGGAACCGATTGCGGCAATAAAGAAGTCTGCGCCGCCAATTCCCTCCTCCCAGAGGCGTTCCAGTTTCTTATGCAGATGCTGTTTCAACGCTTCTTTCACCTCGTTGTAGAAACCGGTCGCCCGTCTCTCCATCTTGCGGCACACGATGTAGATGGAGGAGGCGAGGGCGGCCGTCTCCTTTGCGTTTAGTCTCGCTATCATTTCAGTATTGATAGGCCAGGCCCCGGTTATGATCAAACCAGAATCCAGGAGGGAATTAATCAGTGTTTCCCAGCCGGCCGTGGATTTATGGGCATAGACTATGACCGCGATGCCGCCCGCCTTCAGGACGCGGTAAATCTCCCTGAAAGAATCTTTAAGCATGGTCTCAAAAAAACGTTTCCCCGCGTTGAATCCTCCGGGCCTGTTGGTATAGGCCACGATCTCATTCTGCTTCGGGGTTAACGGCGTGGCAAAAAGGTCCGGGTAGAGGTGTCCGATCGTTCTTTTCAGCCAGACGTAAAAAAAGTCGGAAAGATAGGAGTAGGGCACGTTGTCGTAGTAGGGCGGATCGGTTAAAACCGCATCGAAGTAGTTGTCGGAATAGGACAAAGATGTGGCTGAAGATTGGGTGATGGCCGAACTGAGATTTATATCGGAGTTAATCATTGAACAATGTTCTATAATTCTCAATATCCAACCAATGTTACTTTTCCAGCTGAAATATTCAGAAATAGGTATTGATTCAAAGTAATCAAATACCATTCCCAATGCCTGTCTTTGCATCGAAGGACTAGCCTTTTCGCCAGAGACATGCCAATATCCTAGATTCGAGCAATATATGGAAAGACGATCTATTCCGATAGCCAAATAACTGACCACTGCCCTGGCGTATTCCCCTTGGTAGCCTTCCTGGAGCATTCGCTGATACGCCTGCCGCACCTTCTCTGCGAAGGTTATCAGCGCCAGCTTCTGTCGGGAATTGAACAGGTCGCCCCAATTGCT
The DNA here is from genome assembly GCA_040752435.1 of Spirochaetota bacterium. Classification (GTDB taxonomy): domain Bacteria; phylum Spirochaetota; class Spirochaetia; order SPDA01; family JBFMGN01; genus JBFMGN01. The sequence goes on along the minus strand of JBFMGN010000290.1, from coordinate 3,708 downwards.
GAAGTTGTATAATGGTAATTGGCTACCAACTGCTCTATGGCTGTCTTTAGGCGGTAATTCCTCATCCGGCACGGGGTCCATGCCCCACTCATTCCTTAAGGTTTCCCGTTTTGCCCGAAGCGCCTCCCCGGCCTTCCTGAACACTTCGACATCCTTTTCCTCTGCAATCCGGTACCGCTTGCCCATCTGTCCAGGCTTGTATAAGACCACGGCCACCATTCTCTGCCCCGCTTTTCCTTCCTGGAAAAGCTTCCGGGTAATTTTATCGTTAACCACGGAGCCGCATACAGGGCAGGCGGCGATAGCCCTGGAAACAGTGCCCTCCTCCGGCTTAAAACCGGCGGGCATTTTCTCATACCCGTCACCGACAATCTTAAAGCGCACTGCCCCCGCATCAATATAGGGGAACAGAGCGACCTTTTTCTTGTCCTTTTTGGCCAGCCAGAATTGCCGCATCAAGGGGATCTCCGCATTGCAGGCGGGGTTCTGGCAGGGAATGCTTCTAGCCCAGATATAGCCGACCGGAATGCTGCCGTCCGGGTCTATAAAGACCGCCCCTTTTTGGAGAGATTCTGAAAAATTAGCCTCAACCCAGGCTAAAACGGCTTCAAAAAGGGGATGGCCGAAAGAAACAAATTCCAGATCAGGATTCCTGAAAGCCGTATCCTTATCAAAGGTTATTCTCGAATACCTTTTTAGAAGCTCTATGCCGGCTCCTACAGCATGCGGATTTGCCTGACTTTTTATGCGGTAGGGAACCGAATCTACGGCCAGGAAACCTTCCTTTGTCTCCCGGATTTTACCCTCTGCCTTAAGAAAAGCCTTTTTAAAAAAGCTTTCCGTGTATTCCGGTATCAGGCGGCGTTCCCTGGCTTTCTGCTCCATCTCTTTGATGCGGGTATAATCGATATAATGGGTCGCCAGACTTTCGCCGAGATTTTCTTTTATTCCGGTAATGTAATCCTGGTCTACCGTAATATCCATTTCCCTAAGGATTGCATCCATATTGCGAGCATTGGCCGCGGCCTCGGTCAGCATTTGGGAAAGGTTAGTATTGGCAAATAACTCGCTCAATATGAGGTCTTTTTTCACGCTGTTCAGCTCCTGCAAGCATTTCCTCAAGTCGCTTTTTCCGCCTTTCGAGGGATTTAAGCAGGGCATAGGTGCTCGAGGCCAGTCTTCTCTGCAGAATGACGAGGGCAAAAGCAACATTCCTTTTCTTGTCCCTGGTAAGCGCCAGGTTGTATTGAGTTTCAACATAGCGGGACAGATCATTGTAGAGGAGCTTTTCATCCGGCGATTGTATTCCTAACTCAAAGTATAAAGTCTTGACATGCCGGGGTAAAAATAGAGGTTTGCCTTCAAAATCCTTCAGATCTTCTTTGATCCGCCTGATAAACAGGGGATTATCTTTATTTTGAATGGATTCCTGCACCATTTCATTCGTAGCAAAAAAACCAGGTTCCAGCAAGTCAAGAAAGAGCCTGTAATTTTCCGGATCTCCCCTATGCGGTGTAGCCGTCAGAAACAAAAGATTATCGGAAACCCGCGAGAGTATTTCTCCCAGCTTGTAACGTCCTGTCTTGTTGGTTTTGTCTCCATACCTGTAGGCGCTCATTTTATGGGCTTCATCCACTATAGTTAAGTCAAAATGGGATGAGGTCAGGGAAGGCATAATCTCCTCCCTCTTGGCGAAATCTATAGAGGCAATCGCCTGATTCTCTCTCTGCCAGACATTTTCGCCGTACAGGGAATCGAGTATGCCGCGGTCAATCACTATGAATCTCTCATCAAAGCGCTCGGATAATTCCCGTCGCCATTGGTCCTTTAAATGCCCGGGCGATATAATCAGGATTCTTTTAATGAGATGGCGGAGTTTCAGTTCTTTTATGATAAGACCGGCCATAATTGTCTTGCCTGCACCCGGATCATCGGCAATGAGGAACCTTATTCTGGGCAGTTTGAGGACATAACCATATACAGCCTCGATCTGATGTGGGAGAGGATCGACCTTAGAGATATTCATAGCGAGCAAAGGATCGTAAAGGGAGGCAAATCGATAGCGGATAGCCTCCAGAGAAAGAAAGACCTTCCACGGTTCTTCTGAAAAGCAGGATTGTATCTCGAAGGTAGAATAATTTAAGAATTCGATGGTGGGGATTAACTGGTCGATGTGTTTCCCGGATCCTGTTGTAGCACCAACAATGTGAATATATTCCCCGGTTTCTTCTACAAATTTTATCTCCACCGGCTCAGGCCAATTCGGTCCTTTTATAATGCTTCCCGGTTTGATTTTTACCATGTAATAGCCTTAGATACAGCAAAGAACAGGTTGAAAAACTTTATCATATTTTGGATTATATACAAATTCCTTAAAATAATCATCCCAGATTATTTTTTTATCCTTCATTAATTTTCTACCAGCAGATACTTTCAAGAGGCTATAGTTTTGCAAAAATTAACCATGACGCCGCTGAAAAACGTGGGGAATTTTCAAAATTAGGTAACAATGATATACTTTGAACAACCTCAGAATCAATCTGCGTTGAAAACCATAGGGGTGATAGGAGGCAACATGACACCCAGAGAACGGGTATTAAAAGCCCTTAGAAAGGAACCTGTAGACAGGGTTCCGGTATTCATGTGGTTTCATCCCGAAACATTGAAAATCCTGGAAAAGGTACTGGAAATACCGAAAGCATACTTAGGCGATGCCATGGGGAACGATATTCACCAGACATGGGTCAACAATAACTACGCCATGGAAGGAATTATCCATGAGACAGAAGGAGAAACCCATCGGGACGATTGGGGTATAGTCTGGGAGTACAAGCATAGTTTTAACCAGATAAAAGAATATCCTTTTGGCCAGGCGACAATCGAGGAAGTACTGGCTTACCATTTCCCCTACGATAAAATCGACACTTTCATGAAACCCATGGCGGATATAACTGCAAACAGTAAAGGATATTTCCTGGGCTGCGATGTATCCCCCTGCGCTTTCGAAATGTACTGGCGTTTGCGGGGAATGGAGAACACTTTTATGGATTTTGCCCTGAATCCTAAGGCCTCAAAAGAAATGATCGACCGCTGCATCGATTTTTCCATAACCCTGGCAGAAACGGCTTTTGACAGGTTCCCTCTGGACTGGCTCTGGACGGGGGATGATGTGGCTTCCCAGCAGGGAATGCTTTTTTCGCCGGCTCTCTGGAGAGGATACATAAAACCCGGACTTAAGCGATTGTTCGATGTAGGCAAACGACATAGTTCATGGGTAGCCTATCACTGCTGCGGTGCATTACGACCGATAATCCCCGATCTTATCGAAATAGGTCTTAACGTCTTAAATCCTGTCCAGGGGAATTGCCCTGGCATGAACCCGTTGGAACTGAAAAAAGAGTTTGGTGAAGAACTATTCTTCATGGGCGGCCTCGATACTCAGTATACCCTTCCCAGAGGAAACCTGAAGGAGGTTCGTAAATCTACTATGGAACTTATCGAGGGAATGACTTCAGACGGCGGAGGCTACATCCTCGCCGCGAACCATAGCATACCGCCGGAAACCCCTTTGGAAAATATTTTCGCCCTGTATGCAGTTGCCGGCATCAGTAAGGCAGAGATTCTGGACAAAGCCGCGGATATCCGCCAGAACCTTTCGAAGAGAAGGAACCCCGGCGTATTTTGAAATTTAATTACTTTTTTCCTTTA
>JBFMGN010000029.1:0-13778 GCA_040752435.1 Spirochaetota bacterium | reverse complement strand
GTTTTAAGTTTTATGCGATAACCTTCAGGAACCTTTTCCCAGCATAATACCCGGGCAGCATAGTGAGCTATAAAATGTTCCGTAAGCTTCATTTTATATGCAAGTACGGCCAGACTGTTTCTGTAGCCTGGGAAAATTTCTTCGACGGCCGGAATAAGCCGTTTTCTCACCCGGTTTCTCAAGAAAACATCCTGTAAGTTTGATAAATCGGCTGCCCAGGGTATTTGCTGTCCCTTAAGATAGTCCACAAGATCAGTTTTTCGGCAGCGCAGCAGAGGCCGAATTATTCTGCCGTGAATCTGGGGAATTCCCTTTAACCCGGCGGCTCCGGATCCCTGGAAAAAATGCATTATCATTGTTTCCAGGTGGTCATCCATGGTATGGCCTAAGGCCAGATATTCAAATTTCCTTTCAAGAAGAAGTTTGGACAGCATTTTGAAGCGAAAAAGACGCGCAACTTCCTCAACGCTTCTTCTTTCGCGCCGCGACACCGCCTGGATTTTACCCGGTGGTACCTTTAAAATTGTCAATTTTGTTCGAAAAAAATCGGCATTCTGCCGAACTATCCTGTAATCTTCATGCAATTCGGCTTCCGTCCGTATTCCATGATCCACATAGGCGCATTCAAGGTGAATATTCCACCTGGCAGAGACCTTGCTAAAGAGCGCGAGAAGCGCGGTAGAATCCGGTCCGCCTGAAAAGCCGATCAATATGGAGACATTTCTTTTAATTGAATAGTCTTCAAGAAATTGTACAAAAGTATCTTCAAGACATTTGGTTTTTTCGGTTAACAGCATTCATCACCCGTCCCGGTGGCATTGTTAATAAATCCAAGACTGCCAGAGAAGCCCGTTTGATTGCTTGCTGTAATTTCTCGTTTTCAACCTCATCCGGGTTTCCAAGCACATAAGAAATTACCTCCTCCCTTTTTTCGGGTCGGCCGATACCCACCACAAGCCGCATTATGTTTTCGGTACCTGCGCATCTAAGGATTGATGCCAGCCCGTTATGGCCCCCCGGGGAGCCCTTCATTTTAAACCGGCACTCACCCGTGGATAAATCAAGGGTATCACAAATAACCAGTAAGCGTGAAGCATTTAGACCCGTTTTGCTAAAAAGGGGATTAAGCACTTCTCCCGATCTATTCATGAAGGTTAAAGGTTTTACAAGATAGACAGTCTGATCCTGATATTTTCCCCTGCCTATCAAGTATTGTGAAAAAAGCGGTCTTTTAAAGCTTACATGCAATATCGAGCAGATATGATCAACTACTTGAAAACCGATATTATGCCGGTTTTGTGAGTACTGAGGTCCAGGGTTCCCAAGACCAATAACTAGAAGTTCCAGGTCTTACGCCTCGCCCTTCTTTTCTTCTGCCGTTTCTTCCTTCACTTCACCCTCGGCGGCAACCGCGGCCGCAACCTCTTCCACAACCTTTTCTACCTTATGGTGAGTGATAACAACTATTCCCTGCTCCGGGGAATTGAGGAACCTGACCCCTGGCGGCGGGGTAAGGTCGGAAACGTGGATTGAATTGCCGACATCCAGGTTTGAAACATCAATCCTTATCTCCGCCGGAAGATCTTTCGGCAGACATTCAATTTCCAATTCATGTAACAAATGTTCCTGCAATCCGCCCTCGCGGACACCTTTGGAGGTACCATCCAGATGCACAGGAACCCGGGTTCGTAAGGTCTTGCCTTTTACCACTTCATAAAAATCGATATGCAGTATTTTCCCTGATACAATATCTTCCTGGAAATCTTTAACCAGCACATCCCAGGATTTCTCTTCTGTCTGAAGATTTATAATTGTATTTTCAGAAACAGTATGGAATTTTTTACTGAACTCTCTTTCATCCACCGAAATCGGCGTAGAAACCTCGCCCTGTCTGTATATTATGGCAGGTATCCTCCCCATCCGCCTGTCCCTGCCGGCGGCTCCCTTCTTCAAATGTTCTCTTTTATATATTTTTAATGTCTTTCGTTCCATTTACTACTCCTTGGTTTACGTATTCTTTATTTTCCCTGGGACGGCAGGATTCGAACCTGCGAAATGCCTGGACCAAAACCAGGTGGCTTACCGCTTGCCGACGTCCCAATTTAAATCACTGTTATCACGCGAAAAGATAACTGTCACGCCTCATTTAAAAATATAATGGCTGCTCCAAAAGACTATTCTTCCTTTTGCACAATTTTATTATACGCTTCAAGTATTTTATTCTGTAACAATTGCCTGAACTCGGAGTTTATCGGATGGGCTACATCCTTATATTCACCTGTTTTTGTTTTCCTGCTTGGCATTGCGATAAAAGTACCACTTTTACCCTCAATGACTTTTACATTGTGGATAACGAAACAGTCGTCAAAGGTAACTGTTACATAAGCCTTCAGCTTCCCATCGGCCTCGACCTTACGAATGCGTATGTCGGTTATCTCCATGAAGTCCTCCTTTTTTAGGCCACCGAGCATTAATTATTGTAATATAGCTTCCGGCTTTCTATCAAGTGGAAATAATATCCATAGAGAATTACAACCGATTTGCAGCTCTCGCACGGCTTTTTCTGCCTGTTTTTTTGTCAAAAAGATTCCAAAAACGGAAGATCCGCTGCCGGAGATGTTGGCGTATTCAGCCCCGAGGGATCGTAATTTTTCAACCAGTGCGCCTAAAACAGGGTATTCCTGCTCAAGCACGTCCTTAAAAGAATTGAAGAAATTCCATTTTTGCGGAGATTCTTTGATATATTTAATTTCAATGATATCGCCTGGAATTTCCTGAACTGATTTCCTCAACTTCCATGGGATGGCTCGGTCAAACAAATCGTAGGCGTCCTTTGCACGAACTTTAAAACCCGGATATACCAAAACAATATGATAATCATCCCGGGGATTCACCGGACATATCATCTCCCCTCTCCCGGTAACGATAGCAGCAGGAGTAACGCAAAAAAAAGGAACATCGCTTCCCAATGCTTTAGAGAGTGTACTAATTTCGAGAGAAGTAAAGCGGGTTTCCCAGAGCTCGTTTAACGCCACAAGAACCGAAGCTCCGTTACTCGATCCACCTCCAAGCCCGGCGCCTTCCGGTATACGTTTCAACGCCTTAATATGCACACCTCGTCTCATTCCGGTAACGGACCATAACAATTGCACGGCTTTGTACATTAGATTCTGTTCTTTAGGAAAATCAAATCTTCCATCTATAAAACACTCATCCTTGCTTTTCAAAGATCGAATAGTTATCTCATCGTATAACGATACCATTTGAAACAGAGATAAGATTTCATGATATCCGTCCTCCCGCTTCTTCTTTATCGCCAAATGCAGGTTTATTTTGGCAGGGGACAGGATTCTAACTTCCTCTCGCATGGTATCGGGACATTATACTTAAATTAATAATCCTGTCAAACCCTATCCGCGTAGGTAGTGGCATCCAATGGAAACAGGATTGGCGATGGCTGCTTTTGCGATTAAGGCGGAGGTAAGTACGGCATTTCTCAGTTCGATAATTTCCCGGGTCAGGCGTGCGGTTTTATAAAACTGCTCAATGCGATGGCTCATGTAGTTTAAATCAGATTGAGCCCTGGAAAGTCTTTTTTTGGTTCTGATAATGCCTACATAATTCCACATTGTCATTTGAATATTTAAAAGATCGTGATAAATAAGTACCGGGTCAAACTCTTCCTCATTCGTCGGATAGATCCAGTCGGGGATTGTGCTTAAGAGGGATTTGCTTAACTGTTTAACGTGATACTTTAAATGGTGCCCTAAGCGAACACCGAAAAAAAGCCCTTCAAGCAGGGATACGGAGGCAAGTCTGTTGGCCCCATGAACCCCGGTGCAGGCTGTTTCCCCAACCGCATACAGTCCCTTAATGGATGTTTTACTCACTAAATTCACCTTTACCCCGCCGCAAAAATAATGGGCGGCCGGAACAACGGGTATAGGATCTTTTGTGATGTCAATTCCGACACTCTTACATTTGCTGTATATTCCGGGAAAACGATCTTCGAGGGAAACAGCCTTAATCCGCCTGGTATCCAGAAAAACATACTCCGACCCATCCAGTTCCATTTCATGATAAATTGCGCGGGCCACTTCATCCCGCGGTGCGAGATCCTGCAACTCCGGATTATATTTTTTCATGAAATAATCACCCTGCCGGTTTATCAAACGCGCCCCTTCCCCCCGCAGGGATTCGGTAATCAGGAAGCGTTTGATATCCCGGTGAAATAATATAGTCGGGTGAAACTGAACGTATTCCGCGTTGACTATCTCTGCCCCGGTTCGGTACGCCATTGCAATCCCATCACCCATTGCCCCGCGTGGGTTGGAGGTATGAAGGAAAAGATTACCAACCCCGCCTGTGGCAAGTACAACCGCAGGTGCAAACATTTTCTTCACCTCTCCAGTTTTCTGGTCAAGGGCATAAACCCCTAAAGCCCTGGCTTCTTTATACATTTCCTGGGGATCCCTGGAATTGTGGCTGTTGGTAATTATATCCACCGCCGTATGCAGGTTTACAAAGTCGATCTTCTGCATGTTATGGGCGTAATCCAGCAGGGATTCTTCGATGGCTTTACCCGTCTCATCCTTGACGTGTAAAATACGCCGCACACTATGGGCCGCTTCCCTGGTTTTATCGAGTATACCCTTTTCATCCCGGTAAAAAGGAACTTTAATTTTATCGATAAGAAACTCTTTAACAACTTTGGGACCCTCTTCCGATAGAAGAGAGACCGCCTTTCTTCTATTTATTCGGTTTCCGGCTGCAAGAATATCTTCCTCAAGGAGTTCAGGCGAATCATTCTCACCTTCAACAACTATACCTCCCTGAGCATAAAAGGTGTTGGATTCCTTTAACTCCGATGCTTTTGATAGGATGCAAACGCTTAAACCTTCTTCCGCCGCACTGATGGCGGTAGACAGGCCGGCGATACCGCTGCCTATAATCAGAACATCATACATTTCCATAATCACCCCTTATCACTTCTCAATTAAAACCGAAAAATCATGGGCGATGACGGAATGCGTAAGCTTTCCTACGGATATATAGTCAAGGCCGAGGGATGAATACGCCTCTAAAGTCTCAAGATTCACATTGCCCGAGGCTTCGAAATAAACACCCCTGTGCGGCAGATACAATGCTTCGGCAACTGTTTTACTGTCCATATTATCCAGCATGATAATGTCAACTTTCAATCCCAAAGCTTCCCGCACTTCAGCTATGCTCCGGCATTCAACTTCTATCCGATATTTTCCGCCGTAGGTCTCTCTGACTTTTGCAACGGCCCGGGTAATTGAACCGGCGGCATCAATGTGATTATCCTTGATCAGCACCATATCGTACAGTCCCATTCTATGGTTACTGCCACCGCCGATTCGAACTGCATATTTTGCCAGTCTTCGGTATCCAGGCAAAGTCTTTCGGGTATCAAGAATACCGGTTTTACCCGACCGAGAGGACTTCTGCACATACTTCCGGGTCGCTCCCGCTATTCCGGAAAGATATGAAAGAAAATTTAATGCAATTCTTTCACCGGAAAGCAGGGATAACATTCTGCCCGCCAGACGTGCCACCCTTTCACCCTGCCAAAGATTGTCCCCTTCCTTTTTCTCAAATGAAATCGCTATCTCCGGATCGATTCTAGTAAACACTCGCATAAAAAAGGGAGAACCGGCCAGCACCCCCTCATCTTTGCTAAAGAGAAGGGCATTGCCTATTTCATCGGAAAATATAGCTTTTGAAGTTACATCACCCTCTTTCCCCAGATCTTCTTTCAAGGCCAGATCAAGGAGACATTGGAAATCGTTAAGAAGATTTTCGTCCTCAATTAGAATTTCGTGCATAATTGGAGTATCATAGATAATAAGAATCAGATTTGCAATATATTTGACTCCTTCTGTTAGCATTGCGGCGATTAAAAAAATAAAATAATCCGCCTAAAAATAGTTGACATAATTATTATCTTCAACTTAGATTGTCACATGAAGGGACATTAATCGAGACGGAGGGAACTATGACACCAATGTGCAGTAACTACGGAGAAAGGTATTATCCATTAAATTTACTTTACATGTTCAACGAAAAGGAAGAGGTGGATGATTCAGGCCACGAAGATGATGATTTCTTTGACAATAACTTCGATGATTATGAGAACGACTTCGAGGATGATTTTGAGGATGAAGACAGTTTTGAGGATGATTATGATGACGATCTAGGCGACGAGCTTGACGAAGACTTCGAAGATGAAGAGGAAGATATTGAGGACGATTACCTCGAAGATGAAGACTACGAATATGATGATGGTCTGGATTTCGATGATTTTGACGACTGATAAATAACATCACCTGCATACCATAACCGCTCAAGTTCATAAAACTCTCGGGTTTCTTTGGTCATCAAGTGAACAAGGAAATCACCGCAATCAAGGAGAACCCAATTGTCATCAGCCACATGTTTCTGCTTATGGAGTGGCTCTATCTTCTTTTCGCTTAAAAAATCTCTAATATGTCTAAAAAGACCTTTCATATGAGTTGAACTTGTGACGGTAGTAATTAAAAAATAATCGGTCCAGGTGCTCTGCATGCCAATGTAGAGCACGAGCGTATCAATGCCTTTATGAGACTCAATCAATTTTGCCAAGTCCAGCAGAGTTTCCTTTCTATTTACAGTACCTGCCATCAAAATCCTTTCCCAGTATTACCGTAACATCAACCTTCGGCGGTACGGGATTATTTTCCGCCTCAGCCGTATTCTCATCGGAGGTAACAGGTTCAGGTATGGTGCTTACACGTGTGCAATTAATAATACTCGCCACTTTTTGCGCTTTTGTCAGGTCGCCTGTTCTGTCGAGCACCATGGTATAATCGTAGTTACTGTGTTCGGCATTTTTTACCGACAAGACTTCCAGGCCAAAGCTTTGAAAAAGCTGTGCAGTTCTGCTTGCCAGGCCATTTACCGGGGTACCGTTTAAGATTTCTAATGTTATAGCCAGATCTTCATCTCCCGCCGCCTCTTTGCTCGCAAGCGTCTCTAAGGTCTGCTTGATGGTTTCCTGCAGCAGCTTGCCATCGTAATGAGGAAACAGCAGCTCCTGGTTGTCAACGATTCGTTTTACGCCCAGAACCCGCTGGAAAATGATTCGTTCCGCATCGAGTTTTGCCATCTCCTTTATAAAGGCAAGCAGAGCGCGTTTGTCCAGGTTTGTATGAATATACGAAGCCAGAAAGGGATAGACTTTTTCGTTGCTCAAAGTTGAATAGCTCTCTCCCATCTTTTTAAGAAACGCCTGGATGAATTTTTGTTTCCGGTTGATTTTTTCAATGTCCGATTCATTTTCATTTTCCGTATAGGTTATGTAGGTCTTGACCTTGCTGCCGTCCAGGAGGATGCTCCCCGAAGGGAGGAGGATGATATGGTCCGCGTTTACTATTTCAACAGGATTTGCAATGAACACATCCAGACCCTCTACAAGATCAACAAGAGCTTCAACCTTCTCCACCTCGATCTGCACATAATAAGGTATGCTTACATTGGTCAGTTCCTCGATTTTTCTTTTAAACGGCTGTACTTTACCTCTTTTATAAAGGATATCAATTCGATCTATTCTCTTTATAGGTTCTATAATGGAGCCTAAATCCCCCGGCATGTCCAGGATGGCACCCTTACTAGTCGCCGGATTATAGAAAAAAACCTCCGAGAATAAAAGTTTCTCGGCCTCAGTAATAAAAAAAACAATTTGAAGCGGCGTTCCTTCTATTAAAGCTTCGCTTATCGGATCGGTTCGCAGTTGAATGAAAAGGGTCACGGATGTGACCAGGATAATAATAATAATGAGCGCGATTAATACAAATCCTTTATCAAGCTTCCTTTTTCGTTTCAATTAACCACACCTTTCTTAAAGAGATGTCTTTTAAAAGATGATCGTACAAATCCAATGACGGCGCTGCAATAAATTTACCATGGACGGTTAAATAATCCAGTTTCCTTTTTAAAATACAAAACAGATTCTCATCCAGACTGTTTCGAGGAATCTGCCGTATCAATTCTTCATCCTGGTGTATCCGTCCCGGTTCGATATAATCGGCGATAAATAATATTTTTGCAAGAGATGCCATCCCCGCCCTCCTTCGGGGTCGGCATCGTATTTCCGGCAGAGCTTAACAGCGGTTTCCGAGGTATGCATCAGATGTAGATACCGTTTTTCAGACAGATTCTCCTTTAAAAAGGTCAGGATTATTTCGATCTTTTCCGTATACACCCCTTATTTTTTTAATCTTTGTATAATCCATTGGATATGATATAGGAATATACAGCTTCCGGCACAAGAAACCTGAATGGGCGGCCCATTTTTACACGCTCCCGGATGTCTCTGGATGAAATGCAAAGCCGACAGTTGTCAATATATACATGGGGAAAATTAACATCAAGGCGTTCCTCATATTTTCTATGAACGATAATGATCTGGGATTCAGAATACAATGCCTGCACTCGTTTCCAGGTAGAAAACCCCTCTACAAGGTCATCACCTATGATGAGCCCTGGTTTCCCTTCAATCTTATACCGTTTCTTACAGTCTTCCACAGTTTCTATGCTGTAGGAAACGCCGCCCCGCTTAATCTCACAATCGTCGAGTAAAATCCAGGGGACGGTTGAAGCTGCCAATTCCAGCATTTTAAACCTGTGACGTGTTCCAGTCCGGGTATCCGGCTCTTTATGCGCCGGGATATTGGACGGTATAAACAGGATGTGATCCAATGCGAGTCGAGCTCTGACCTCTTCCGCGAGGGATAGATGCCCCAGATGCACCGGATTAAAGCTGCCTCCCAGGATCGCTAACTTCATGCTTCTGCAATCGCCAATTTTTCAAACTCTTCCTGCAATACCGCCATACCTTCGCGTGTAAATGAGGAAATGCCCAATACTTTTTCGCCTGGAAGAAATTTTTTTAGTTCTTCCAGGTGTTCACGGGCTCCAAGGAGATCAAGCTTAGTACCCAGGATGATCCTTTGCTTTTTATTCAGTTCCGGTGCATACGCATCCAGTTCCTTCTTCAAGATGTTGAAAGCTGCCAGATAATCCGGGCTCCCCAAGTCGATAAGATAGGCCAATCCCTTGGTTCGGTATATGTGCTTTAAAAATTTGTATCCCAACCCCGCCCCTTGGGATGCGCCCTCGATTATACCCGGAATATCGGCCAAAATAATATCCCTGTCCTTACCCTTCATCATCCCGAGGTTCGGTATTTTGGTTGTAAAGGCGTAACTGGCGATCTTCGGGTGCGCGTTGGTCAGGACAGAAAGGAGGGTTGATTTCCCGGCATTCGGAAATCCGACGAAACCAATGTCGGCGATAATATTTATCTCGAGCTTAAGTTTCTTCGTAACGCCCGGTATCCCCGGTTGTGCAAAACGGGGAGTTTGCCGGGTTGCCGTGGCAAAATGACTGTTCCCCAAGCCTCCCTTTCCTCCCCTAAGATAGACCCAGGCTTCGCTGCTGTTCACCATATCTTTAAGTACATCGCCGGATTCAGCCTCCCGTATCACGGTGCCGGGAGGAAGTGCAATCTCGACACTTCTACCGTCACGGCCATGTTTTTTCCGGCCCATTCCGGACTTACCGTTTTCTGCTCGAAAAAAATGTTTTATTCTCAAATGAGATAAGGTTTTAAGATTATTGCGGGTAATAAAAATGACGTCCCCTCCCCGGCCCCCGTCACCCCCATCCGGTCCGCCTTTGGGAACGTATTTCTCACGTCTGAATGAAACGGCACCCGGTCCACCATTTCCTGATGAGACCTCGATAAAGGTTTCATCGACAAAGCCCTGCATGGCGAAAGTCCTGTTATTGTATCTGGACTACATTAACAAACTTTCTCCTTTTTCTAATAATATATTCAACAACACCTGCCGCGGTGGCGAATAGGGTATCATCCTTCCCGATACCTACATTAATGCCGGGATGGAATCTTGTTCCACGCTGCCGAACAATAATTTCACCGGCTTTTATCAATTGACCGCCGGATCTTTTAATGCCAAGCCGCTGAGAACTAGAATCCCTGCCGTTCTTAGAACTTCCCCCGCCTTTCTTATGTGCCATAAAGATTGCTCTCCTTGTTTTAAGTCTTTACCGGTCGAAACGTATATCGACCTTGCATTCCCGTGGATATTCTTCAGCAAGATCCTGTAAACCCCGTACAAGATAATCGGTTACACCCTTAAACCATACCCTTTTTTCTTCTGGAATATGAACTATTTCAAAATCCAAGGTGCCCGGTTTTTCAGCGTTCCCCGAATAATGTAGATTTTCGTTGCTCTCCAGGATCCGCACCATAGTTCGCATAATGGCAGTGGCAGCCGCACATACAATATTACTGCCGGTTTTCAAACCGCCGGCGTGTCCCTTAGCCCGTAAAATCTTTAAACATCCATCTCGTTCCAGGAGAAGGCGGACTTTTATCAATAACTTTTAAACTCCCAGGATATCTTCAACCCTAATATTTGAATACGCCTGCCTGTGCCCCTGTTTTCTTTTATAGTGTTTTCTTCGTTTATATTTATAAACGATGATTTTCTTATCTTTGACGTGATCTTCAACCACTGCTTTTATCTTGATACCATCAAGGAAAGGAGTTCCCACTTTAACATTGCCAGAATCACTCACCATCATGACATTGCCAAATTCGACCACCTCGCCTTTCGGGTGGTCCATTTTATCAACTTTCAGCAGTGTCCCTTTTTCGGCCTTATACTGCTTTCCTTTTATCTCTACCAGTACGTACATCTTTTTTACCCCAAATTTTATATATTCGACAAAACTTTTCTTAAGCTTAAGGCAGTCGGCTGCCCTAAGCCGGATACTCTTCTCGGACTGTATTAACGGGTGTCGCCCGACATGGCTGTCGCCATGGTCGGACTGTATTATATCTTCGCACCTTGCGAAGGTCAAGTGCAATCCGGTTACAAAGTTACCCCATAAGCTACAGCAGGTAATCATTAATCGCCTCTGCCGCATTTTTACCGTGATACATTGCTCTGACCACCAGAGAGGCTCCCGTATTTGCATCCCCCGCGGCAAATACTCCGCTGACAGAGGTTGCATACCGAGAGTTGGTTTTAATATTTCCCTGCTCATCGAAAGCCAGACCCAAATTCTTTAAAAGGGAAGTATGTTCGGTATGAAGAAAACCCAATGCCAGCAGGACCAGGTCAACCTTCAAAGAAAACTCCGAACCCGGAATTCCCTCCATCCTGGGAGCTTTGCCCGGCGTAAAGTTCCATTTGACCCGCCTGAAATGGGCCTCTTCAAGTTGTATTCCTCTGCCGGTAAACCGGACAGTTTCAATCCCCCATTCGCGATGACATCCTTCGACGTGGGAACTGGAAGTACGAAGAATTCGGGGCCATTCGGGCCAATCGGGATTGTAGGGTTCCTCCCATTCCCGCGGTTTTGGAAGAATTTCATACTGGAAAACTTTTTTCGCACCTTGCCTGTTAGCCGTACCAATACAGTCCGCCCCGGTATCCCCGCCTCCCAGAACAAGGACATTTTTGTCCCTGGCTGAAATAATCTCGTATTCTTTTAAGTCCCCGGCGACAAACTTGTTTGATTGGGTCAGATAATCCAGGGCGAAATGAATGCCTTCGAATCCGGTACCCTGGGCCGGGAGTTCACGGGGTTTTCCCGCACCCGAGGCGATCAAGATTACATCAAACTTTCTTTTCAAATATCCCGCGGAAATATCTTCTCCGGCGATAACATTTGTTTCGAACTCAACCCCTTCCGCCTCCAACTGCGCCAGGCGGCGGTCGAGAACCCACTTTTCCAATTTAAAGTCGGGTATGCCATACCGTAGAAGTCCCCCAAGCCGGTCGCTTTTTTCAAATATGGTCACCCGATGCCCGGCTCTTCGGAGCAGTTGAGCTGCCGAAAGTCCGGCAGGACCGGAACCGATAACCGCCGCGCTTTTACCAGTACTATGCCGGGGTGGTTTGGGCTCAACCCAGCCTTCCTGGAACGCTTTTTCTATTATTGCAAGTTCAAGCTGGCGGATTGTGACTGGGCTATCATTGATAGAAAGGGTGCAGGCGGCTTCACACAAGGCAGGGCATATTCGCCCGGTAATTTCAGGCAGGTTGTTTGTATACTCAAGTCTTTCAAAGGCTTCCTTCCAATGCCCTCGATACACCGCATCATTCCACTCCGGGATAAGATTGGAGACAGGACACCCCAGGGCGTGGCAGTAGGGAATTCCGCAGTCCATACACCGCGCCGCCTGTGTACGGAGTACTTCAGGAGGAAGCTTGTTTATAACCTCCCTGTAATCCTTGAGCCGTTCTTTAATCTCCCGATAAGGCTCTTTAATTCGGGTATATTCCAAAAACCCGGTAGGTTTTCCCATTACAGATATACCTCCTCAGTCATACGGGCCACTTCGGATTCCTGCCAGTCCAGTTCCTTTAGCCTTTCAAGTGCAAGACGGTAATCGATCGGCATAACCTTTACGAAAAGAGGCAGCATCTCTTCCCAACGGTCCAGGAGCTGCGCCCCCAACCGGCTGCCGGTAAACTGGACATGCCTTAAAATGTGCTTCAAGAGAAACTCTCGTTCCTCAGCCTGTACAAGCGGCTCAACATCCACCGTTTCAAGGTTGCACCGGGTATCAAAAAGCTGGCTTTCATCGAGAACATAGGCGATGCCGCCGCTCATACCAGCGGCGAAATTGACCCCCGTCTCTCCAACTACGATAACCCGCCCGCCGGTCATATACTCGCATCCATGATCACCGACGCCTTCCACGACCGCTATAGCACCGCTGTTTCTAACGGCGAATCGTTCTCCGGCCATACCGCAGATGTAAGCTTCTCCGGATGTTGAGCCGAACAGATTTACGTTTCCTGTTATGATATTTCGTTCTGCTTTGAAGTTTGAGGTTTTTGGCGGATAGATAATCAGCTTTCCCCCTGAAAGCCCTTTGCCGAAATAGTCGTTTGCATCCCCTTCCAGGATAAAGGTGACACCCGGAGCGAGAAAAGCCCCGAAACTCTGGCCGGCGCTTCCCTGGAAGTCAACGGTAATGGTATCTTCCGGCAGTCCTTTTAATCCGTACCGCCTGGAGATCATTGCACTTAAAGAGGCACCCACGCTCCGGTTGGAGTTTCGTATCCGCCTGCTCAGGCGCAGGTGTTTTTTTTCTTCGATAGCGATTTTTGAAGCCTCTATGATTTCGGGGTCCAGGGAGTATGAAAAATCGGGTTGCGCGGTGCCCATGCACCTGAGGGCGCTCCCCGCCGGTACCTCAGGTTTCATGAGTAATGCGGAAAAATCGAGGCCTTTAACCTTGTAATGGTCGACGGCATCGTTTACCGAAAGCATATCGGAACGGCCGACCATCTCGTCAAAGGTTCTGAAACCAAGTTCAGCCATTATTTCCCTGGTCTCCATCGCGGTGAAACGCATAAAGTTTATCAGGTGTTCCGGTTTACCTCTGAACCGTTTCCTCAACTCGGGATTCTGCGTGGCGATCCCGACCGGACAACTGTTTAGATGGCACCTGCGCATTATTACGCATCCCAAACTTACCAGGGAACAGGTGCCGAATCCGAACTCTTCCGCCCCTAAAAGGGCGCCGATTACAACATCCCGGCCGGTCTTTATCTGTCCATCCACCTGGATGCGGATTCTATCCCTTAGACAGTTTTTGACAAGAACCTGCTGGGTTTCCGCCAGTCCGATTTCCCAGTAGGAACCGGCATATTTTATAGAAGAAAGTGGGG
>JBFMGN010000289.1:0-5033 GCA_040752435.1 Spirochaetota bacterium | reverse complement strand
ATGGCTGATGGAAGCCAGAAAATCACTCTTGGCTTTTGTGGCAGCCTCCGCCGCCTCCTTGGCTATCCGCAACTCCATGTTTTTCTTTTTTTCAGTTATATCTTCAACTATCCCTTCAAAGTAACGGATATTCCCCACTTCATCCCGGACTACGTGAGCATTGAGTGCTACTTCAATTATACTCCCATCTTTCCGGTATGAGCTTATCTCAAAATTATTAACAAAACCACATTCACTGATCGCTTTGAGAAACTTCTCACGTTGAGATGGATCTACGTATAATTGTTCAGCTACATTGGTAATACTCTTTATTGCTTCCTCTGCGGAATCGTAGCCGAACATCTTTACAGCCGCCGGGTTTAAAGTCAGCAGCCGCCCGTCCGGCGTGGACTGGAAGATACCTTCGGTGGCATTTTCGAAAATCTGCCTGTATTTCTTCTCCGACTCTTTCAGTGCTCTGTCCACCCGCCCGCGCTCCTCTATTTCTTGCTCCAATTCCTTCCTCTGCACTTTGACGGTTGTAAGTGCCTTTGAAAATCGCATAGAAAGGAGAAATGACTGGGAGAAAATAAAGATAAACAGGCCGAGCGGAATCAGGCTGCTGCTGAAAATTATTCTGTTATCGCGGAGTAGATCGTTTACGACTGTAAGAAAAAAGATGAGATAGCCAAACAGAAATACACCGGCCCCTTCTCTTCTTCGAACAAAGGCGAGAATGAATATGTGGAATGCATAGATACTTACAACGAGGGTAAAGATCTGGTATACCAAATCCAGGGGTAAGCGGCTGTTTAGCGATCGGAATAACGCCGTTCCAGAGAAAATAATCCCCAGGGCCTGGCATATTCGAAGGACCAGTTTGGGAAATTCCATCGGAAAAAGAGAATATATAAACATGGCAAAAACAGGAACGGCGAGATAAACGCTAAACAGTATAAGTGTATAGGAAAAAACCCAGCCTGCACCGGGGAAAAGCAGTACGAAAAATTTTTCATCGCCGAGCAGTGCATATAAGGTAATCAGGAAGCAGAAAACTGCGAAGTAGAGGGTGGATTTTTCCTCTCGCCTTAAGCCATACAGTCCAGCATGGTAAAGTCCCATTATCAGAATCGCCCCGATTAAAAAGATATTTAAAATAAGGTTGGTTTCCCGCAAGGAATGGATGGTATCTTCTACCCCGAAAAGAATCGGGTCTCTTATCCCGCCCATCCGATGATAGAAATTGGAGACCTGGATGATAATTTCCACCTGCCGGATTTTTTCAATTGTAATATCCGCTACATGCGGGCGGTATTGGGGCGTCATTGTTTCCAGTGTTTTTCCGACTGAACCAACCCGGCTGACTATTTTCCCATTAGCATAAACCATGTAGGCCGTGCTGATAGTGTTAAACTTTAATGCCGCAGGCGCGATAATCTCACTGCACAGCAGCAGCAACCGGTAGGTGGCGTACCCGCGGCCTGAAATCTTTTTCCCCTGCACTTTGTAACCGTTCCACGCTTTCGGTACAGTAATAAAACCGGTCCTTTCAGGGGGGGTCTCTCCGGAAAAAGCATCAGGGGTAAGAAGAACATTCCAGTAAAGCTCCCATTCTCCCGCAAGGGGGACTGCACCATCGCGCTGTAAATCCCACGTCCGTAAGTCCAGCACACCCGCTTTTGCGAGCGGCGGTTTCTTAGGCGAACCACGATTGCCGCAGGCAGCCAGAAGAGAGAGTATTACAAAAAGAAGAACTACTCTCCGGTATTTTTCACCCATAAAGCTATTTTTGCCATTCCAGGTAATTTTACCATAGAAGCGGACAGTCCACAATAAAACATCGGTCTTGGCAATAATTTTATACTTGATTTTATTATTCTAAAGACTATATAATTTTACCATACCCTTTTGGAGGAAAAACAGTGAAAAAGAGAATCATACTATCGCTTATACTGTTTCTGTTTCTCGCGGTTGTTCTTATGGCTGAAGAATCAACTATGTTTGTAAAGACCTTGCCGATCACCAAGGTATACCTGATGAAAAAAGGATACCGGGTGGTATATATAAAAAGTGATATGAACCTTGGAGTAATCCACGTTCCCATGGCCTGGTTCCAGAACGCCGGGGGTAAAGCGGAAGCAGTGTGGGGAACTGATACATCATACCCCTATTTCTCCATTTTTTATAAAGAAGGCAAGTTCGACCACATACGCCTGTATCTTCACAGAGACCGTAAGCACTCAAGCTGGGGCATGATGAATCCTACCCCTGAAACTGATAAAGGCTTTGAGACCGATACTCTAGGCCTGGAATTTTGATGTTTGACCTTGAAAAGGTAAAAAAGGCCATCCGGCTGGAAGCGCTGAACGGATGGCTTTTTTTTAATTTCAAACACAGGGATATAATCGCAGACCGGCTGCTGGAAATCCCTAAGGAAGCTGTCAATTCCCGGCCCTGGTTCTATGTCATTTATGCCTCCGGGAAACCTGTTAAGATAAATCATGTAGTCGAAAAGGGAATACTCAATCATCTTCCCGGTAAACAGTATTTCTACTCCTCCAGGGAGGAACTCGGCACCCTCCTGGCCCACTTGGGGAAAGGCACATTCGGCGCACAAATTTCCACCCATATACCCGTTATATCCTTACTGGACCATGGCACCGCCCTTTTCCTTCAAGAGAAAGGTTTTGAACTCGTAACCTCCACAAACCTGATTCAACGCACCTTAAGTACCCTGGACGAAAAGGGAATAGCATTCCACGAAGAAGCCGCCCGGGAACTCTACGATATAACTGGTTCCCTTTGGGAAAGAATAGCAGAGGCATTCAGCCACGGCTCCGGTGACGGCTCACAATTCACTACGGAAGGTGGCCTTCAAACCTGGATTATGAAAGAATTCGAAAAACGGAGCCTTGTTACGGACCATCCACCCATTGTCGCCACGGGAAACAATTCCTCAGATCCTCATTATGTCCCTGACGGACGGGGAAGAGAGCTCTCAATCGGGGATATCGTACAGTTCGATCTGTGGGCCAAAAAACAAGAACCTGGGGCGATCTATGCGGATATTGCGTGGGTTGGGGTCTTATCACAAAAGGTAAGTCCGCAATACGAAAAAATATTCACTCCACTGACAAACGCCAGAGATTTCGCAGCGGCCTGCATAAATGAAAAGCTTTCCAAAGAACAACCCATAACCGGGTATGAAGTGGACAGGGAAGTTCGCGCCTATTTTTCCAGGCGTGGATTCGAAAAAAACCTTAAGCACAGGACCGGCCATGGAATTGATACGGAATGCCACGGTTCCGGTGTTAATCTCGATTCCGTAGAATTTCCCGATCACAGGAATCTTATCCCGGGTTCATGTTTCTCGATAGAACCCGGGCTCTATCTGGATACCTTCGGCATGCGCACGGAAATCAATGTATATATCAGGAATAATAACGCCTGCATTTCCGGCGGCAAACCGCAGGAACGAATTTTGACTCTTTCCTAAAAAAAGCCGGCACGGATCTATCGAACAATTACAAAGCATGTTGCTTGAGTCATTTCGCAGAAGAAATTTATCCATCGGAAGGATGAGATGGAGAAATTGGATTTTCGTCTTTAAATGATAACCATTTTCGTGTTATTGTAAATGAATGTAAATATCAGGCCGAAATCTACTCTTAATCTGCCAAGCCTTTGGCATGTATTTTGCAATCTGCATGCCCACCTGTAATTCATAGTAATAGAGGCTTTTTCAAAAATGAAGAACTATGAGCTCACGCTCGTAGTTCTTCGTTCCGCATGGTACGGCCTTCGGCCGATTGTCGTATCGTCTTATCTATAGGCTAACGCCTATAGATAAGACGATGGACGGAATCAAGGAAAATCAGCCACGGAAATACCCGGAATTACGCGGAAATATTTTAAATATTTACAATACAAAATTTCTTACATTCCGTGTTTTTCCGCGTGATTCCGTGGCTTACTATTTTTGCAAGAGCCTCAATATATAAGGAGGATGGGGATGCATGAATCTATTACCTTCGCTATTTTGGAATACCAGAAGACGGGTAAGGGGCTCGAATCGATTATTCAGAAAATCAGTACAGACATATACCTATACCCGCGGAAACGATTCTGCTGGGATGAAGATGACAGTAGTGATTTTTTTTGCTATTTCTACCCTAAGATACCGGGACTGGTTTCCAGGTTTCAATTCACGGGCAAACCTTTTGAGGCATACCTTTCCACTACTTTAAAATGGCAGTTGAAGACTTTTGCATCTGAAAAGAAAAGGCGTTCAGCCATGTATCGGATCTTAAACAACGAAGAGTTCTGGTATATAAAAGAAGAAACATCGCTATATACCGAAAAACCAGACTTGAATATCCCGCCGTCTGTTAAAAAAGTACTGAAGGTAAGCTCAAACAATCGAGTAAACGACCTGTCATCGAGAAGAAGAATACTGTATTTGGCAATGAAGGGTTCTCTCCAGATAACCGGGCATCTTATTGAATGTGTCTCTATTATTACGGGCTACAAGCAAGACTGGCTTTTTGACTGTATAGAAAAGCTTACATCCAGAATGGAGGCACGCAAGAAAAGAATAGCGGCATTGGAGGCAAAAAGAAACAAATCTCTTTTTAAAATATTCTATCTTCATGAGCAACTTGTAAAAGAGTACGAAAATGAAAACAGAAGCCGGGTATTCCTGGAATTAATAAAGGAGAAAAAAAGAATAGCAGAGGCTATGGATGAAATTTCAAGAGTGCCCCTGACGCCGACGCATAGAGACATCGCAGAAGTTCTCGGTGTGCCGAAAGGGTCGGTGGATTCCGGGTTGTATTACCTTAAAAATGCATTTAAGGAGGTTTTTTGTACGACTAATAACTGAGCCTGAGACTGTATAAATCGGAATATGCGCTTTCATTAAGCTATCGACTGGATACGTTCTCCGCCGTACTTTTGAAAAACTATCCAGTCAAATAGAATGACGGGGAAGATGGATTGTAAAGACCGAGCCTTTTCCCGGTTCGCTTTCAAGCTCTACAAATCCGCCGTGGGTT
>JBFMGN010000288.1:0-5040 GCA_040752435.1 Spirochaetota bacterium | reverse complement strand
ATCGGCTGGATTATAAGCGCGGCATCATTGTCAATCAGCTCATCCAAATCAAGCATTTTGCTTATTCTTTTCAGTGATATTTCCAATTGGATCTGAGCATCCGAGAAAAACCCTTCGGGCAGAAATGGTTTGCAGGTATTAATTGCCGCGATTCGCTCTGCGACCTTCCGTTCTTCTTTCATCTCTTTCTGTAAAAATTCCAGTTGCTTCTTCAATTTTTCGACATCTTTTGTCCTGTTTTCTATTTCCGCAATTTTTGTTTCAATCTCCAGCATTCCATTGAGGAGAAATTGGATCTCATGATATCCGAAATTTTCACCTACAAAGCTGTTAAATCCCGGAATCGTAGCATCAGTCAGCCCGAAGTTATGGAGGGTCGGATAATTTATAATTGCCAGGTTCGGGCTTATGACGATTTTCAGAACGAGCGGGTTTACCGGGTCGCCGAAGACTTTGCTGGTATGGTCTTCAAGTTTCTTTAAATAGTCCTTAAAATGTTCAGTAAGCGGCTGAGCTTCCAGGTGCGAGGCAATATCAGCATCGATAATGAATCCAGGCAGTATGGGCAGGTCCAAAGCTGCGAATTCATTGGCCAGTTTTCCTCTTAAACCGATTTTTTCTATAATGCTTTCATCTTTGATAGGTTCGTTTCTTCTAAAAAAATGGATGTTTTTCTTCATTCGTTTAAGCCTCTTTTTTCTATAAACTTCTTCTAAAAGCGCAGCGAAGTTTAAAAAAGATTAAGTATAGTATTAACAGGAAACCGTAAGAAATCCTCGAAACGCGAACTCGCTCCCTGTTTAAGATATCGTTGAAGTTTAGCGACATCTTTTATATTATCGCCTGCAACGGCAAAAAGAATCGAACTGCCGTGCTTTACCTTACCCCACTTAAA
This sequence comes from Spirochaetota bacterium, assembly GCA_040752435.1. GTDB lineage: Bacteria > Spirochaetota > Spirochaetia > SPDA01 > JBFMGN01 > JBFMGN01. The sequence continues at coordinate 4,145 of JBFMGN010000288.1, read as the reverse complement.
CAAGGTGTTTATGTCGTGAATGCGTTCTCCATCATAAAAAACGTAGACTTCGCAGCCGGGATTTTTTGCTTCGTAGCTCGCAATGATTTTTTTCCATGCTTCTACATTGCCATTATGAAACAGTTCATTGGTAACAGGGACTGAGTACATAGGGGTCATTATTTTTTTCCCGCTCGGTTGGGCGGGTTTAGGCGCTTCTTTTTTAGGTGCCTCTATTTCTGCCGCGCTCACTTTACCAGGGCTGGGCACTTCCACAACTGCAATAGCCTCCCCCGTTTGGACAACAGTTTTCCTTAACGGGGCCTTCCTCGTTTTTACGGCTTTTGGAAGTGCCGGTTCCGGTTTTTTGATTTCTTTGAACTTAAATTTCCCCTTAAAGAGAACAACCGGGGTTTTTACTTTTTTCCCTTCAAGAATAGAGATAATTCGTTTGATAGCCTCGGTGGTGATATTCGGATCCACCTTCTCGTTGAAAGCTCCTGCGTATATGACAAGCAGTTCATCTCTTTTTAAGAGATTCAGAGCATCCCAATGTGATTTGTTCTTTGGATTTAAAGCCGTCAATCCCAACTCCGGATGGGCATACGCGAGTACAATATCGATCCCGTTCCATTTGACAACGTCGGTATAAATCTTTTCGAAATCGGAAAAATTTGTCTTCAAATTATAGGATTCATAAAAATAACCGTATTTATCAACCAGGAGCGCGAAAAGGATTGAACCGGTTTGATTCGGGTTAAGTCTATTTTCAGCCAGTCTGTTATTAATAATATCCGCCAGATTGTAGTAATTTTCAAACTCATCCAGCAAAGATGACACTGTTTTAAAGTGACTTAACGATTTATTAAATCCTTCCCGTGTTGATAAACGTTCAAACTCATAGTTTACATCCGCCATAATCTTTCTTTCTCCCATAAAAAACTACTCCCCCGGAAAGGGGGAGTAGTTTTTACGTTATGCTTAAAGTGACCTCAGTCCTGAATCCTCCGGGGTTTTCGGGCGTCCTCTCCTCTTACGGGGTGGAGTGGCATCTACTACACCTTTCCTGGGAGCTGCTTTCCTGCCCCCTCTCCTGGGCGAACTCGCTACGGCTGCTTCCTCCGCAATCGCAGGTATTTCGGCCGCACCGCCTTCTCCCTCCGGAACATTCAGCATATCCAGATAATCTTTCCCTTTCTCTTTCTCTTCCTCTTCCACATCGCTTGCGAAGTGCATACTGATATCTTCGCGTACCGTTGACCGCCGCCGTGAGAAGGAGGCGAACGCCGCGTCCTGGAACCCTTTGGATACACCATGAAGGAACTCGTTTAAAACGTTCGCCATCCCGTCCAGCGTGGCTTTCTTCCGCTTGATTGAGGTAATGTCTACATCAAGAAGGAGTCCCGGTTGAATATGATACGGGTTTATCAGGTAATCAAATTTGTTGTATTCCATTTCAAGGAAGGCGAGCCTGTCTTCCATAACCCGTCTCTGGATGGGATATTTGTAGCCATACATTTCCATGAGTTTATGCTTCATAAATATCATTTTCTTTTTCAGTTTGTCCTTCTCGAAGAGATACGTCCGGTTCATCTTTTCAACCTGAGTATCGGCGGGATTTATAAATGATATCTCATCCCAGCTTTTATCGATATCTTCATACAGGGGATCACCGGTTTTTGCCTTTATCCTTTTACGTATTTTATTCCTGTAAAGTCTGGAAAGATCCTGGAAGTCGGTAACCCGCTTAAAGAATTTTGAGTCGAGATAGACCATCTCGAGAACGTCCCAAAGGTGAGTGACTTCATTCTCAAAGGATTGCACCTGGACATCGTAGGCCTTCCGTTCCTCGATGAGTTGGGCATTGTCGTAGTATTTCAAGCGAATCTGGTAACGCTCATCAGGCAGCATGTTTACGTCACTCTCTTCATATTCCCTGATTCTAAGTTCCCTCGTATTTTTTAAATTTTCGACAAACTGGTAGCCCATCCTGGAGGTGTCTAGAATAGAGGTGATTGAGTTGACGGCCGTATTGTACCCGCGGTTCCTGATATTCTCGATATCAATTATCTTCTTTAAGTTCTCACGAATGTTCACCTGGTCAAATTCCTCGGGATCTATTTCAGCCCGTAGACCTTCGATCCTGTCCATTAAATGTTTGGCGAGATACGTATACCGCTTCGATTTCGGATTATCTTTTTCATCATCAGTATGGTTTTCAACTCGTGTCATTTTCTCGAAAATAATTTCGCTGTCATTCAGCTCTTCCTTGCCTTCATCAATAAGCTGATCTTTAAGAGTTTCAATCTCCTTTTCTATGGCGTCGATGATGTTCTTAGAGATCAGTTCTTTTATCAGGTATTCCACGGTAACCTGGTAATGGAACACGGGGCTGATCAGCTCGGAGTCGAGGATATTGACCGATAATTTGACGTCGGTAACAGTTCTCGGCTTTTTAATATTGTCCTTAAAAGCACATTTTACGATGGAATAGGCATTTTCACCCCGAATGAACGCGCCGGTGTCGGTTTTTTGACGTAATAGAGAGTTGGTGAGGTTTTCAAGGTCGTTTACACCCCTCTGGATATGCCCCTGGAGGTGTCCGTACATGTTGACAATGGATTTTTCAATTTCACCGGTATTGAACTTATCCATCCCACCAACTTCGTCAAGAAGGGCGGCTATCTCTTTTGGAGTATAGCGTGTCAGGACCTTCATTTCTTCTCTGTCGATAAAGTTTCGAACCTTTTTTATCATTTCATCTTCAGCAGTTACGATATAACGGTTGAACATGTTCTGGTAATTCTGGTTAAAATAGTTATAAATCTTTTCCTTTAAACCCCCCATTACATCCAATCTCTCAAGCACATCCTTAGGAAGCTTGGAGGAAATATGATTCATTACTTTATCTACTTCTTCTTCGAGCAGCCGATCGACTTCAACCTGCTGGTCCCTGCTTTCCTGGGCAAGAGAGTTTCTTGAACCCACCGCACTTCTTTTCTCCGGATGGAAAACCATCGGACTTTTCGGTAGATCTATACTTCCCATTGTACTCTCCTTATATGTTAATCTAGTATAGAATAGCAATAATGATGGCAGAATGTAAAGTATGTTTTTTTTTTTTTTAACTTTTGTACAATTATTTTACATGTTATGATAGTATGAAGGTCAGGTATAATCATGCAAACACATAGCAGAAAAACAGTTAATTTCATTATTCTTCTATCGGCTTCTTTAATTCTTTTCATTATTTTTCCCGTTTCTGCAGATATCAGAACGGAAAAAATCGATGTTTTTCTTGTCCTGGACAAATCTCTGTCCATGGAAGAAGAGATAAAGGCTGTCAAGGAGTATATAGACACCTTTATTATCGACCAGTTGCTTATCCCCGGCGATTTTTTCGTTGTAATTGCATTTTACGGCCAGGCGGAAATCATAATATCCGACGAAGTTGAGGTAACCTCAACCAAACCGGAACTGAAAACGCGGCTTCAAAAAACAATTGCCGATGGTCGGTTTACCGACATTGGCCATGCACTGGATACATTGGGAACTGTTCTCGATAAGTATAAGGAGAGAGATAGGAAGCGGTATATGCTCCTTATAACCGATGGAATCCAGGAAGCGCCCGAAACAAGTAAATATTACTCTCCGGACGGTAGTTTCAACCATGCCTTTTTAGAAAATGCCAGGACAATCCAAAAAGAAGGCTGGAAGATACAAATTTTAGGTATAGGGTCGGCAACGGCGGCTAAAGAAATTGCCAAAGAATTGTCCGGCGGGTATACGGAGATTTCTGAAACGCCGACGAAAGAAGAGTTAACGGAAAAAACAGTGGAATTTCTTGGAAGAATTGAAGTTGTAAAGCTTCCATCACTCGAACCCGTGGGAGGAGATGGGAAAAGCGGGTTAAACCTTTCGGTTGCCAGCAATGGTTATAAGGATCTACAGACGGTTGTTATTGATGGCGTTCTGCTTAAGGCAGCCGGCATTATAGAAAAAAATATTATTGCATCTCCCCCTTTCAGTTTTACCATTAATCCGGGTGAAACTATTGCTCTTACGATACCAGTTTATATATCCCAAAATGTCCCTTCCGGTAACTGGGACGGGAATATTATTTTTACTTTTTCCGGAGAAAATACCTTTTCTCCGGCGGTTTTTGA
>JBFMGN010000287.1:0-5041 GCA_040752435.1 Spirochaetota bacterium | reverse complement strand
AAGTCGGCGATTACACTTTGAGCAAAAAATTTACAGTAATTAGAGGAAAAAACTATACCGTTTCGCTTTTTTTGGATATTTTATTACAAGAGAATTAATTTTTTTTAAAATATAACCGATAATGAGAGTGTCAGTGTACTAATATAGTTCCCCTCCCAGTTTACTATATTATGAACTGACACAAAATTTTGGAGGCCGGTTCATTTTTGAACCGGCCTCTTTTTTAATTTGAATAAGCTTTCTCCACCGTAAGCTTGACAAAAAACTGTGCTGTTCATACTCTGTAACATATGAAATTTTCCAAAAAACGCCGAATTATCACCGAAATACTGCTTGGAGTAAGCATCTTTCTGGCACTTTTTATCGGAGTGGCAGTCGGCCTTGGAATTGCGATGACCAAAAATATCCAAAATTCTGAAAACCTTGGGGAGTATAAACCGGCTCTGCCTACCCAGATCCTGGACAGGCATGACAATCTTATAACCGAGATTTTTGCCGAAGAAAAACGCGATATCATCTCCATTGATGAATTACCGAAACATCTTCTTTACGCTCTCATTACACGGGAGGATCAGGATTTTTTCAATCACCATGGTTTCAGTCTCCGCAGCTTGTTCAGGGCAGCCTGGAATATTGTCACCCGCCAATACTTCTCCGGGTCCAGCACGATAACCCAGCAAATTGCCGGCGCGCTCTACTGCGACAGGACCGATATTTCCATAAGAAGGAAACTTAAGGAGCTTTGGTATTCTTTACAGCTTGAAAGGAGCCTTACCAAAATGCAGATCCTTGAATTGTATATGAATAAAATGTATTTTGGTCATAACACCTATGGTGTTGAAACCGCCTCCCAGTTTTATTTCGGTCATTCCGCCCGGCAAGTCTCCCTGGCAGAATCGGCAATGCTGGTCATCCAGTTGGCAAGCCCCGCCCTCTACTCCCCTATAAATAATCCTGACCGCGCCAAAAAAAGACAGTATTACGTTCTCCAACAGATGGTGAAGCTTGGCTATACCACCCAGGAGGAAGCCGACGCTTCTTTTCAGGAATATTGGGAAAATTATGATTATACGCGCTCAAACATAACCAGCGCTTATTTTGAAAACGTGAGTAAAGCGCCGTATTTTTCAGAGTATGTGCGCCAGGAATTGGAGGGGATGCTTTTCGGAGCACTGGATATCAACAGGGACGGGTTTGTTGTTCATACTACCCTGGATCTGAACTATCAGAAACTGGCTGATGATGTTATGAACAAGGGATTCCAGAGCATCAATACGATCTACAGAGCGAATACTGAAAAAAACATGTCATATGTAGATGAGAAATTTGTACCTGTTATTGAAATGCTTTCTCTTTCATTCAACCTGGAAGAAATCCGTATTGCCGGGTCCAAGGAGAAGAAAGCCGCCAAAAATAGCTTTCAGAATGTTCTTAACCCGGCGCTGGATATCCTGTCGATGATGTTCAACATTTCCGATTTGAAGCTGGCTTCGAAAATAGCATACTCAAAAGTCGAACAGGAATCCAAAAAAACAACGGTGGAAGGAGCCCTCATAACACTTGAAAACGATACCGGCCACATCCTTGCCATGGTTGGAGGCAGCGAATTCAAGACTAAAAAGTTAAACCGGGCTGTTCAGGCCAAGGTTATGCCGGGTTCTGCTTTCAAACCTCTTTACTATTCTGCCGCCGTTTCCTCAAAAAAGTTTACTCCTTCAACCCTTCTGTACGACGCGCCGGTTATCTTTTGGAACGACGATGGAACGCCGTATACACCTGTTAATTATATGGGGGAATGGAAGGGACCCGTACTGCTCCGTTACGCCCTGGCAAAATCCATGAACGTCCCTTCAATTCAGGTGCTTGACGGTATCGGTTTTGATACCGCCATAAGCAGCGCCTCAAAACTGTTGGGAATTACAGATCCGCAGGAAATAGCTATAACCTTTCCCAGGCGTTATCCCCTGGGACTTGGTATTATCGGTGTAGCGCCGATACAGATGGCCCGGGCGTTTGCCAGTTTTGCCAATGAAGGCAAAGAAGTGGAGCCTATCGGCATAATTTATGTTGAAGACCGCCGGGGAAGCATAATCCTAGAACCCGAAAAGGAACTGAGAGCGCGGCAGAAAAAGAAGGGTTCCGCCATTCAGATCATGACTCCACAGGCAGCCTATATTATGGTGGATATGCTTAAAAGCACCGTGGATTTCGGTACTCTCGCCGGCAGGAGAGAATTAGTCGGTGGATTCACCCTGCCAATGGCAGGAAAAACCGGAACAACCCAGAACTGGTCAGACGCCTGGACGGTCGGGTTCTCACCCTACATTACGACTGCCGTCTGGTTCGGCTTTGATCTTCCCGGAAATTCGCTAGGTATCAACCAGACCGGCGCTACCTCCGCCGGACCGATCTGGGCAGAATATATGAAAGAAATTCATAAAAACCTTCCTTATAAAGATTTTCAAAAACCGGAAACCGGTCTTGTAGAATTAACCGTCTGCGCCAAATCCGGCCTTCTTCCGACAGAAGACTGCAACGAGGGGATTGTAAAGGAAATATTCCTGGCGGGGACCGAACCACGCCGGTTCTGTAATATTCATAAATTTGAGAAAAACCGGGATCAGCAGGTGCTTGAAAAATTGCAAAAATCCATGATGAGCGAATCCATTCCTCTTGACGATTTTAACTTACCTGACCTGGACGTAACTATATTCAAAGACCGGCCGCCGTTTCCCGCTCTTGGAAGCGAGACCGAAACTGAGAATAAGGGCAATCCGCTGCTCGATTAGGAGTGCCTGTTGAGAGCCGGGCAAAGGCGTCTTGAAGCGGCGAAACTGCCGGGGCGGCCGAATGAAGTATACCTATCTGTTATTTGATGTGGATGGAACTCTTTTTGATTATGAGCGGGCGGAAACGTTTGCGCTGGAAAGCTCCTTTAAGTCTTTTGGGATCCAGTTTAGCGGGGAATTACATCATAGTGCCTACCGGAGAATTAACAGAACAATCTGGGAAGAATTGGAAAGGGGAGAAATTACCCCGAAAATATTGAGGGTTGAGCGTTTTATAAGGTTTTTTAATGAGCTTGGACTTAATCTACCCGTACAGGAGTTCAGCCGATGTTACCTGGATTTTCTTGCAGCCGCTTCCTTTCTTATAGATGGGGCGGAAGAGGTTGTGAAGCATTTCTTAAACCGCGGGTGCACAATCGCCCTGATTACCAATGGGCTGACTTCGGTTCAATATCCCAGGATAAACAAATCTACCATCGGCCCATATTTTAAATATATTTTCGTGTCAGAAGAAATAGGCGTTGCAAAACCGAACAGAGGTATCTTCGAGTATGCCTTCGACACCGCCGGACTAAACCTGGCAGACAGGGAAAGAACGCTTATGATTGGTGATTCTTTAAGTTCGGATATTAAAGGGGGTATAGACTTCGGAATCGATACGTGCTGGTATAATCCAACCGGGAATGAGGCCCCTGATGGTTTACATCCTACCTATAATATCAAGGCTCTTTCAGAGCTTCTTCAAATTCCGCTTTGAATAATCTATTCCGTGAAATCCCGAATATACAGCCACGTGAGCTTACTGCTTTGTAAAGTCGCCTGCATTGAGTGAGATAATTTCCCCGTTATCCGCCTGGACAAACAATATGCCATCTTTGATAATCATGGCGGTGTAAGGCTCTACCTTAAGGTTCGATCGTGTTTTCAATGAGAGATTTCTATCAAACTTTCCGATAACCCATCCGCTGCCATCCTTTACAACGGCGAAAATATCAGGACCGTTTATCTTTACGATACTCGACTCAAAAATAGAATCGGAACCTTTGGTTTTGATTTCCAATGAGGCGCCGTCGAGAAGAACGAGGTTTACTCCGGTGTCTGTTCCGGCAATTACTAAAATATTGCTCTCGAATATATCAAAATGTCTTTCCCGAATCGTGTTTAAAGATGATTCTTTTACAATCCTCCTGGTTTTCGGATTATAAAGAATAATTTTTCCAGTAGAACCGTCCGCCGGCTTTGAAATACCTACAAAAGAGAGCATTCCGGAAGTGTCTTCAAGGGCAACAGTGGGTTTTCGTTCTTCAACCACGGCCACAACCTCTTCCGGCTTTTTTTCTTCACTTTTTTTTACTTCCCGGGCCGCAGCCTGTTCCGAAGCTTTTTGTTTCTCAAGCAGCTTTTCCTTATCCGAAGCAACATCCTTTCTTTCCGCCTGTATTGCTTGCTCCCGTGAGGCGATTTTTTCTTCTTTTTCAGCGATGGCCTGCTTTTCCTCTTCTACGGCCGCCTTCTCCTGAACAATTTTCTCTTCCTGCTTTTTTACCTCTTCCTCTTTCTTTTTTATCTCCTCTTGTTTTCTTTCAACTTTTTCCGGGGAGGTACCGGCTGCGGCAAGCTGCTGGACCTGCTTTTTCTCCTCCTCGATTTGCTGTTTTTGTTCCAGGACTTCTTTAACTTGTACAGATATCTTCTGTTCCGCTTGTTCTGCCGCTTGTTTCTCTGCGGTTATATCCCTCTGTGCTTCTTCCACCTGGCGTTCCTTTAAATCCACCATATCACTTCTTTTCTCAACGCCCATATCCTCTTCGGTTTTCATTTTAGCAATGACTTCTTTTTCAGTCAGTGCATCCGTCTGAAGCGAGCTCAATTTACCCTTTTGTGCGCCTTCTGTAAGCGGTACAACGAGGAGAGAATTCCCCGGCCATTCCTTATAGGAAATAGCGAGGCCGACTCTTTCAGGTGTAAGGTGATTCAAAACAATCTCTTTATACTTCTCTTTAAAATAGTCAAATTTTCCCCTGAACACGGCGTCGTAGTATGTAATAAACTCAGCCAGCAGGATTGAATCTTTAAGCGAATATTCAAAATACGTTTCAAGATACCCCGCTATCATCAGTCGTAAATTCCTTATATGATCCACCTGGGCGTCTTTCTCGATTATGAAAATCGAGGCATCCAGTTTCTCCGAAACGAAAGGGTCAATAGCATGAATAACAGTATATTTGTTCAGATAACGGGCGCTCTTTTTT
>JBFMGN010000286.1:0-5049 GCA_040752435.1 Spirochaetota bacterium | reverse complement strand
CATTTTCGCTGTAAAAAGAAACGCTTCCGGCGGTATGCCCCGGCGTGTAAAGCGTCTTAAGCGCCGAATCAAAAGCTATATCACCATCATTCAGAAGAAGATCGGGTTCCGGCAGTTTTGAGAAAATAGTTTTGAAATACTCCATTCCTTCAGGACCGAAATCGTTGAAGCTTCTTTTATGCGAATCCCTCGCTTTTGAACCGAGATAATGGGCATCGGCCTTATGAATGGCGACTTTTAGTTCAATGCCCTTCTGTAAATAGTGTTCCTTAAGTTGTCCAACACCGGCAACATGATCGAGGTGTCCATGAGTACACAGAATACCCTTGGGAATTAAATTTTTAATGTTAAGCCGGGCAATAATATCCTTTACGTTTCCCCCGGGATCGATAATATAACATTCTTTTTTATGAGAAGAAAAAATATATGCATTTGTATAAAGCAACCCTACAACAATACGTTCAACCATGCTAAAGTCAGCCTAAGCTATTTGTGGTTTTTTTTCAAGCAATAGTTATGGAACCATTGATTTTAATGGCGTTACTTGTTCTTATATTTTACATACTCATCCCGGGAGCCGGTGCCTTCTACGTACGCAACCAGTGGAGGGTGTTCAGAAAGAATATCATAGAAGCTTCACTCAACCCTATGGTTACGTATAAGGATTTGAAGCATACGGCGGATGATTTTATCGATACTTTCAGATTTTTCGGAACCCTCGAGGCAATCCAGGATGAGAATCTAATCTGGATAAGAAATGGTGATATTTCTTTAAGCGCGGAGTTGGAAAAGAGCTATGTCTACATTTTACCTTCCTTTTCCTACGTAGAGAAGGAGGGAAGATTTGAGCGGAATAAGGAGGTGTTGCCGGATGAAATGCCCCGAAAGATCCCATGGGATAAGATTTTCTCTCTACCTCAGGGTACAAAGATTTTTTTAAGTGGTCCTCTGGTATATGAGCGGGGAAAATGTGTTTTTAAAACGGCCGGTAAGCATGTTCTTTCCGTTGTCATATATGACGGGGATGAGCATTCAATCTTGAGACGTTCAATCTGGGCCGGGAGACAACGGAATGAGTATTGGAACCAGTTTACCCCCGGGTCATTGGCTGCCGGCTCATTTTCCCTTTTTATCCTGGCATATACCTTTTTACGAATTCCAATGCAGCGGCTTGTTGCCCTGATAACTCTTACAATAAGCCTGCTGCCGGTTTTAGTGCTTATTCCTCCCGGCTTGCTGCTGTTCTTTTTCTACAGGAATTTATGGAAACAGGCACGTTTTTTACGCGCTGAAAGGGATCTCCTTATGCTGCCCCTTCGATATTTCGCCGATGTTCCGGGGGAGGTAGATTTTGCGGAAGTACATCTCCCCGGCGGGGAACCTTACATAATGAAGAAGTGCATGGATATTCGGCCTTTCGAGATTACCCAGGCGGAGCAAAGTCCTCAAATTCGAACTACGGCATTAATCCGGGCTAAAGGGCTTAAACTGAAAGACTTTTATGTTTTTGGTGTTAAAGGTGATAAAGGGATGCCGGCGGTGCCCGGCGATCCTATGGTGGAATATCTTATCGTACCGGGACATCCTTCCACCCTTTCCCGTCAGTGTGCGGGGAAGGCACGGAAGCTGGAGATTTTTTCCGCCCTGGCTTTTTCCGCCGGCTTGCTTATCAACGTAATCCTCTTCTTTGAATTGCTGAGAGAAATTATAAAATAAGCCTAGTCCCCTTCGTGTCTCTTTTTTGCGAAATTGACTGTTACTTTGCGGCCGCGAAAATCTTTTCCATTGAGCAGTTCAATTGCCTTTTCGGAGTACTCTGCCGGAACATCAAGAAAGGAGTAGTTTTCAAGTATTTTAATATTTCTGATGTCCGAGGGATCCATGTGGAGAGAACTTGCGAAAAATCGGGAGAGATCTTTTGGGAATACTTTTCGATTTTTCCCAATACTGATGAAAAGCGTTTGCAGCTCCATATCGCTTCCGTGCTTTTCCCCATACATCTCTTTCAATAGATATGCAGAAAAATAAGGGCGTAAAAATATGGGTACATTTTTTTTAATTATCCTTTTAAAATGTCCCAGATCTTTAGGATCTGCTTCTTCTTTTATCTTTGCTAATATCTTTTGTATAGTTCCTTTGAGAATTTCGTCTCTGTCAGGATATTGTTCTTTTATCATCTTCACGTGTGTTTTCTCCTCGATTTGTTGTATTTTTTTTTCCTCATCTTTTGAAATTATCGATATTATTAAAGCACTCCTGACTGCGTCGCTGAAAAAGCGAAAAGATGTTTCATAGGCTTGATAACGCGGCGGCAATGAATAGTAAATTATAGCATGTATTTGAATATTTTTTAACAGGGGTATTTGATTCAACGTAGTAACTAAGCCTGGCAGGCTGCATGCATTGAACTCTTCCCGGGAGATTTCAAGTTCGGAGGGAGAACCCTTTTTTAATAATTTCCTGCATTGAAGATTATGCCGTAAAAGACTCTTATGAACAGCATGCACTTCCGATTCCGTCTTGCATATGATTACATACCGGGAAAGATTTTTTGCTATAATGATATCTTTCAGCGTACGCGACTTATCATTCTCATGGGCTTGATAGTAGAGATTTTCCAGATGCAGTTGGCCCCAGTCTTTTGTCGTTATTATCTGCGGTCTGTGGAGAATGGAATCGAAACCGTCGGGGGTTGAAAGTTCTTTTTTAAATATAATCCTTTGCTGTTTTTGAGGTAGTTTGGAGAAAATAAATAAAACATCCTTCTGAAACCCCGCCTCCGGCGGCTCGGTTAAATCCATTATAACAATGTCGATCCGGTTGAAATCGACATTACCCCTTCGTATGTGATCAATTAGCCTGTCAGCAGTCCCGGCCAATATGTGGGGTTTTTTCTTTAATAACCGCAGTTCTCTTTTTATATTCGGCTCATACCCGACGGACGCGAAAAGTATACCGCCCTTTGGACGGGGCATAAGAATTTTAAATTGGTTATCTATTTTATTAGCCAGTAATCCGGAAGTTGTAATAATAAGGGCTTTAATGCCCGGTGAAGTTGCGATGTATTTTATAATCAGGGGTAGTAAAAAACTCGCCCTTTTGCCCTCACCGCTACCCGTTTCTATTACAAGATCCCTCCCCTGTAAGATAGCGGGAATTACCGTTTTCTGCAGCGGGGTAAGGGCATCATAACCCGCATTCTTAATGTAGAATTCTATTTTATTTTCGATCTCCGACTGATTATCTTTTTGAAACACCGTCCCATCCCGATCATGCTCGAATGAGTCTCAATAGAATAATAACTGGTTATGTGCTTGTCAATAAACCCATATTTTCAGTTGTAAGGGCACTTTCGCCGATAAATATAAGGGGAGAGATTTATGAGAAAAGGAATATCCGTTGTCCTGATACTCGTTATAACAGGTATAAGCTTTGCCGGAGCGGAGGTTTTCCGGTTTAAATATAATGAGGGGGAAAAATACAAAATTAACTCCCTGGTAAATGAAAATGTTTACACAAACGGCATTTTAAACAACAGGGCTCAACTTTTATATAAAATAGCGGTGCAGGTGAAGAATGCGACGGCTAATTCCGGGCTGATCGAGGCGACCTTTCTTATTTCCCATAGAGCTTCTGATAACCATTCAATTTACCAGTGGGATGAAGAATACTCGTCTGTATCCAGGCGTGATGAGTACGGTCGGTATACCATCGATCCAAAGTACTATATGCCGGTAGTGAGAAATGTTCCGACATTTCCCGAAGGTGATATAAAACCGGGGAGTACCTGGTCTTTACCCGGCGAAGAAGTACAGGATTTTAAGGAATTCGGGATTAATTTACCTTTCAGGATTCCTATAGAAGTGGAATACCGCTATATAGGGAAAACGGAAAAAGACGGGCAGGAATTGGATCTTATTTCAATGAAATACAGGGTTGCATACAAGCCCGGTGGGATTGACAGAAACGCTGCAATGTATCCTATCCGTGTCAGCGGCAGTTCGGATCAGCTTTTGTACTGGGACAACGAGAAAGGTAAATACTATGCTTTTGAGGAAAAGTTCGACTTTATCTATTATTTCAATACAGGCGATATTATCGAGTATGAGGGAGACGGGACGGCGAAACTGATTGAATCGAGCCTGATGAATAAGGACGAACTCGTCGATCGAATCAAAAAGGAACTATCAGAGAAAGGAGTTGAAGATACCGAGGTCAGAAAGGAAGAAAAAGGTGTTACTATAAGTCTGGAGGATATAAAATTCCTGCCGGACTCGGATATTCTGCTTGATTCCGAAAAAAGAAAACTTGAAAGAATAGCCGAAATACTGAAAACAATTCCCGACCGGGATCTTGTCATAACCGGGCATACTGCTCTTGCCGGAACTGAGGAGGGCAGGCAGCAGTTATCAATTGAGCGGGCCGGGGCTGTGGGTGATTACCTTCTCCAATTGGGTGTGCGGCTGCCTGAACACATGCTAATAAGGGGGATGGGCGCCGGACAGCCCATTGGGGATAATAGAACGGAAGAAGGCCGCCGGAAAAATAGAAGAGTTGAAATAACAATACTGGAAAACTAAAAAATTTTATGGGTGCCTTTTCCTTGAAATTCTTAAAAAACTGAGTTATAACAAATTATACCGTGTAAGTAAGGTAATGAAAAACAAGCTTGAAAAACTGATAACCGCTTTTAATAATTCTGCCTACTTAAGGCCGATTACTTTCTTTGTTCTTTTATTCTTTGCCTGTGCGTCTTTGGCTTTTTTTCTTGAGTTCAGGAAAAATGATCAATTTCTTAATGTCTTCGATGGTTTGTGGTGGGCTATTATTACCTTCAGTACCACCGGCTATGGAGATAAAGTTCCTGTTACCGGAGGGGGCCGGCTAATTACTGTTCTTACAATATTTATCGGTATCGCAGGCATGAGTTTCTTGTCCGGTACTTTTGCATCAGTCTTTGTAGATCAGAATACAAGGGCGAGGAGGGGGTTAATGGATTTTCCTAAAATAAAGGATCATATCATTATCTGTGGATGGAAAGACCATATG
>JBFMGN010000285.1:0-5070 GCA_040752435.1 Spirochaetota bacterium | reverse complement strand
CGATGCGAAATTCCTCGATCAGTTCGGCCTTGCCGATGCCCCGGCCGGCCAGATAGGCCAGAGCTTCCGGGGTTTTCTTGAGTGTCTCATGGTAATAGGTGAAGACCTGGTCCAGCAACTGCCGGTCGTCGGCCGACGTTTCCAGCGGCGAGGAGAGCCTGGGTTTACCCTGCCGGCCGCTCCCGATAACGACACCGCCGTTTCTCTCCCGCAATATCTCGACGGCGTATTGGAATCCTACCTGCCGGCTCTTCATGATCCAGTCGATGGCACTGCCCCCGGCCTCACAGCCGAAGCAATGCCACAAGTTTTTTTGCGGATCGACGGAAAGGGAGGCCGTGGTGTCCGAATGGAACGGGCACAAGCCTACCAGGTTATGACCCTGTGGCTTGAGGACCACGCCGTCGGCCCGGATCAGCCCCGCCAGGTCCGTCTCCCGTTTGAGCCGCTCAATCTCCTCTTCAGGAATGTATGGCATAGGCGACTCCTTTGTTTGGATCCGGCGCTATTGGGACCAGGCACAACTGGATCGGTCCGGTCACATGGTAAGGCCGGGTTACAATTTGGCCGTCCGGGGTCTTCTCCGTAACGGCAATGGTCATTTCTTTTCCTTTAGGCATGGGAAGCAAGGCGGTCCTCCTTCTGTTGGAAGAGAATATCGCGCAGAAGATTGAGCTTCTCCCGGATCTGCACGACATTGGCCAGGGCTTCCTGCTTGTGGTACATGTCCGCCAGCCGGGACAGGCCCTTGCCACGGAAGGAAAACGTGACGGTGCTGTGCCCCGTCACGCCGGTTTGCACCTGGGTGAGTTGGGCATCCGACTCGGTCAGAAATAAGCTGCCCAGCCAGATGTCCTGGGTGGAATACGTCTCTGTCATTTTGGGTTTCTCCTTGTTTCTCTGGTTCTTTGGGTGGTTTAAAGAAATAGGGTTTGCAATAAGCTTTTCTCCTGTTTACGAAAGACAAGTATTGTGATAAAATAAATATCTCAAAACAGTGTCCGCCTCTCCTGGTCTTCTTTGCTGAGACTGGCCAGGAAGGGGACACTCCATTTATAATACCATACCATAATACTATAAAAGTTAGAATTGTCAATATTAAATTCTAATTTTTATTTCAACTATTACCAACTAAAAAGTAGATTGTTTGGTGCCTGAAGCCATCCTAATTACAGCTAAAACATAGAGACATGGTCTTTAATTTATTAACCGATGAAGAAATGCTATTTGAATTTATTATGACTATTGCTCGCCCAAACCTGTAATAGATTCTTTATGGCATTTTGAGATTCTGGAGGGAGATCCATAATAAGGTCGAGTAGTTCTTGCTCTTTACTTTTAGGATGGGAATTATCTCTGAGTAACTCGTCAGCCGTAATCTCTAAAACCTCTGCTAATGCAACTATTATATGGGCAGCAGGATTAAACTTTCCACATTCGTAAAACGACACTACACGTCCATCGCATCCAATGCGTTCGCCCAATTCTTTCTGAGTCAGTCCTCTCTTCTTTCTGTATTTCTTAATTTGTTGCCCTATGTTGAGTTGCATTTGTGTTATTCCAAAATTCCAATATTAATGCGATTTCTATACTCAAAATAACAATTTTATTCTATTTTATCTTATTTCAGATCCTATTTTCAAAATTTATCAGCTTCTCATTGTATTTTGTCTTGTTGGAGCCTCCAGCCTGGCCTGCTGAGCAGCAGGAAGCCAAGCCTAGCCAAGCGCCGGGCCATTCTGGCCCGCATGGGCTGGCTGAGCAAGAGGCTGGCAAGATTGGGCATGGCAGGTATTGTCCGTGCCTACAGCAACAATCGAACTATTTTTCCAATGTGGTCATTTTAGACCGACGCCGAGAAATATTGTATGTCTAGAATTTTGTTTTCTTCTTTTATAACGATCTTTTCAATATTTTCTGTTCCAAGATCGACTATCCATTCTTTATCGGGTTTAAGAGTTTCAACGAATGAATTTGGATGTAAAGAAATTTTAGGAAGTTGAAACTCCTTAAGAAGAGCTTTTTTAGGGGATTGGAACTCTTTAAGAAAAATTTCCGGGATTCTCCCTTCATTTAGCTCGCTGATGAGCGTTTTTTCAGCGGTAACCCAAAAGTACCGCATCTGTTCGCAAAATCTAATTGTTAAACCGTACTGTTGTCCCTCGCTCATGACTTCTTTAGCATCACAATAATCGATGTTATTAGAAAGGCATACTTGCTGGCCACTTCTTATTTTTTTCAGAATATCTCTTGGTATTGAAGGACCACATTTTAGAAGCTCGCGGATAAATAAAATTGCTTTTTTTTGAGGCTTCCCGGTCCACTGCACAAGTTCTAATCTTCCATAAAAACCTGGCGTTAAGAAGCTACTACTTCCTATATTCCATCCACGTTGATTTCTCCACCATTCTGAATCGACATTCTTCGGCTTAATCCTTTTAATTGCATATTTGACAAATTCATCAGGCAATCGGACGTCATGTTCTTTAACGTAGTGTACCAATCCTTCCGGCCAACGCCAAATACCATCCGTATATTCAGCACAACCGACACATTTAGCTTTACATCGAAAACGACACCAACTTAAACCGGCATAACAAGCAAAAGGTTCAAACGATGTCAAGTAATCGCAGACTTGGGATCGTTCCTTGTAATCCCAATTTGAATCTACAAACCATGCAGGATCAGGCCAAAAAGGACTATCTTCACTTTTCCAATAGCCAATGATAACTGCTTTTTCGAAAAGCTTCTCTTGCTTTGACAATCTTCGTATCTCTTTAAATCTCAGATGGTCATAAATGAGGAAGATTATTATGGGAATAACAACAACGATGATAAATATGTCCATTTTTACTCCGCTTTTAGGTAGATCTGCAAAAATAAGTGGCACTTTTTAATCTCCAGTTGTCATTCCTGCGAAGGCAGGAATCCATGTAATCGTTTGGATTGTGGATTCCTGCCTGCCCGGGAATGACAATAAAAAAAGCCACAAACTTTTGCGGATTTACCTAGTGGGTTGTCAACTTTGATTTTGTCGATAAGAGGAACGCTAAAGCGTTGCACTTTTTAATCTCCAGTTGTCATAGGAATCCACATAAACGTATGGGGTATGGATTCCCGCCTGCGCAGGGATTTTTCAATAGGTTTTAATTTTACATTAAATACGAAAAGGTCTTATTTAAAGGCTGTGAGAAATAGTCCAATGTAAAATTAATTTTGGCAGTTAAGCATTTCGAAAATTATAGTTCTAAAACCTCGTTAAAAATATTCCAAAGCTAATAATGGTTGGGTCCAACGAGATGTTACTTTTTCAAGCAAGGCTTAGTGCCAAAATTAATTTTACATCTTGTGCTAAAATCTACTGCCAAAATTAATTTGACATAAATTATTCTTTATCTCTTTAACAATAAGGATTGTGCTTCGAAGTATTAAAATTAATTACCCCTAAAAAATCCCTGCCTGCGCGGGAATGACAAACACTGCAAGTGGTGTTTACCTGCAAAAACAAACTGGACAAGGCACTAGTACTAGAATGAAACTCCACCTTAAAAGCTTTCAATCAAAAACATAGCAATTTATCATCTTTTCGTTAGTTGTCTGGGAAGTAAGTTTTTTAACAAAATACGACTTACTTAGGAGTAAATTTGGCCCAATAACCGAGATAAAGTTTTAACTCCCCACTAGGAAGTATCCAGACTCTATGAGTAGGAGCTAATACTGTTGTCCCTGCTGCATTGGCTACCGATTGCCCAAGACCCGTTTTTCCAGCGAAACAAGTAATTAATCTAATAGTTCCTCCTTGATATCCAGTGGCATATAAATAATTTACGGCTTCCCTCGCACTTACTGTATCACCGCTGCTCGTAACAAATAGACCTTGTTGTTTGTTACTATGAGCTACTACCGTGTATATCCCTTTTTCTCTCCAGACAACTTCAGAACTTGTTAGAAGAGGATCTGACTGTCCTAAGCCCAATATATTATTAGCACCTCTTTCGTAATAATAATAACTAGGATAGCGTCGCACATCCCGAGCATAACCAGTCAAACCAGCGGTTATTAATGCTTTACCAGTTCCTAATAGGTATCTCTGGGCTACTTCTTCTTCTTCTAAATCTCTTAAAGTTGCAGGATCAAATCCTAAATATGCTTCGACAAGATCTGAGGAGCCCAAAAGAGAACCAAAGCCGTATTCGAAAACGAAAAGTCCACCATTAAGTAGAATATCGCCTTCTTCTTCCAAATAGCAAGCATTAGCTCTAAGGTAATTTTCTGCGACTTGAGCGACTCGATCCCCTCCTACTTGCTTAACTAAATTATCTGCATAAAGTTTGGAGGTTTGAACAGGACAGGTAACGCTTTCATATAGTCCTCTTCCTGTCATCTCAGATGCTGTTGCAAGTTTTGAAGGAGCATTTTCTATATCTGAAATAATTTGTTGGATGGTTTCATGCTGGGCGAAAGTGCAAAAAATTTCATGGAGGCAACCTGAAATTCCATGTGTTTCTTTCCCACACCAAGGGCATCTTCCTAATCCTAAAGGATCTCCAGAATCCCCTGGACGAGATCCCACAAACTCATACAATCCCATGGAATCGGCATATCCGAGAGGATCGCGGTTGATAAAGCGTCCTTGCACCGGATCGAAATATCTATTTCTGAAAAAGTACAGCCCTGTCTCTTCATCGATAGAGCGTCCCTGGAAGTAGTACCCACTCAATGAGAGATCCTCAACGGGCGTGAGATTTCCGTTGTCGTCCACTTCGAAGGGTTCCCCATAACTGGAATAACTGTAACGCTTGACCACAGAGCCGTTTTCGTCGGTAAGGGCAACAGTATCCCCTCGAGCATTCTGGTGGAACCAATACGTCTTCTCTATGCTCGTCCCATCCTGATTATACATATCCACGGACAAGTGTTCGTCGATTCCTCCGCCGTCTACAAACTGCCTGGCCACCTTCTCCTCGCCCAACGGCCGGCCAATCTCGGCAGTGCGTTCGCGCTCTTCCACCACTTGCCACCCGCTCCAGAATACCGAACGCAGCACGGTTTCCTTGACGGCTTGGCTGC
>JBFMGN010000284.1:0-5077 GCA_040752435.1 Spirochaetota bacterium | reverse complement strand
TTTTCCCCAGGATCCCTGGCAGCAGCTTTGGGATGCCATAAACGCCGTTCTCGGTTCCTGGAACAACCCAAGGGCCGTCACATATAGAAAGCTGAACGATATTAAAAACCTTAAGGGCACAGCGGTCAATATACAATCGATGGTGTTCGGTAATTTCGGCGAAGATTCGGGCACCGGCGTATGTTTTTCACGGGATCCGTCCACCGGGGAGAATGTATTCTACGGTGAATATTTGATGAACGCCCAGGGTGAGGACGTCGTTGCGGGTATCAGGACACCCATCCCAATCAAATCTTTGGAGAAGGATCATAGAAAAATTTATTCCCAACTGGTAGAAATCCGCGACAAGCTTGAGAAACATTACCGGGATATGCAGGATATTGAGTTTACCATTCAGCAGGGTCAGCTCTTCATTCTGCAGACCCGAAACGGAAAGAGGACCGGACCCGCGGCTGTAAAAATTGCCGCGGATATGGTTCATGAAAAATTAATCTCCAAGGAAGAAGCGCTTATGCGGGTTACACCCGAACAACTTGATCAGCTTCTCCATCCTATGATTGATCCGAAAGAAAAGAAAAAGTTAACTCTTCTCGCAAAGGGATTACACGCCTCTCCCGGGGCTGCTGCAGGTATGATTGTTTTTACGGCCGAGGAAGCGGAAGCCTGGGCGAAAAACGGCAGGCAAGTGCTCCTTGTCAGGAAAGAGACATCTCCCGAAGATATAGGCGGTATGAACGTTGCCCAGGGTATTCTTACTTCAACCGGCGGTATGACCAGCCATGCCGCGGTTGTGGCGCGGGGTATGGGAAAACCCTGTGTAGCCGGATGCCATGCATTGGCAATCGCCAACAAGGTGCTTTCCGTTAAAGGGAAAAAATACAAAGAAGGCAGTTGGATCACCATAGACGGGAGTACGGGAGAAGTTTTTGAAGGTGAAGCAAAACTTAAAAAACCGGAGTTGGCGGGAGAGTTGGATGAGTTTCTGACATGGGCGGACGAGGTGCGGCACGCGGCCGAAAGAAAGGGGATGGCTGTGAAAGGCTTCCTGGTTCGAACTAATGCTGATCAGCCGAACGATGCGAAGGTCGCCAGAAAATTCGGCGCTGAAGGTATCGGATTGTGCCGGACGGAACATATGTTTTTCGATGAAGGCAAGCTGGAAATTTTTCAGCAAATGATCGTTGCCGAAGATGTGGAGGCACGGAAGAAAGTCTTAAAAAATTTATTGAAACTTCAGAAAAAGGACTTTGTGGGTATTTTCAAAGCGATGGATGGTTATCCGGTGACAATCCGTTTACTCGACCCGCCTTTACACGAGTTCGTACCAAAGACCAAGACAGAAGTAAAAGCCCTGGCGGATAAAATGGGTACTCCCCCTGCAAAACTCCAGGCCAAAATTGATTCCCTCCACGAGTTAAATCCGATGCTCGGGCACAGGGGGTGCCGCCTCGGAATTACCTATCCTGAAATCTACGATATGCAAGTTGAAGCAATTATGACGGCAGCGTGTGAAGTTGCAGCCGGGGGCTTAAAGGTTTATCCTGAAATAATGATACCCCTTATCGGTACGGCCGAGGAACTTAGAATATTGCGTGAGAACGCGGTGAGGGTTTCTGAGGCAGTCTTAAAAAACAAGAAGATAAAGGTAGAGTACAAAATCGGAACGATGATCGAGATACCCAGGGCGGCCCTTACCGCCGATGAGGTCGCCCGGTACGCAGAGTTCTTTAGTTTTGGAACCAACGACCTTACCCAGATGGCATTCGGTTTCTCAAGGGACGATATCGGAAGCTTCCTGTCCGATTATATCGAGCAGAAAATTTTAGAGAAAGACCCATTCCTGACTATTGATCAGGCAGGGGTAGGACAACTTGTTCAGATGGCGGTTGAAAAGGGAAGAAAGACAAAGCCCGATCTTAAAATGGGTATTTGCGGTGAGCACGGCGGAGAGTCGGAGTCAATCAACTTCTGTTATAAGGCGGGATTGAATTATGTATCCTGCTCGCCTTACCGGGTTCCACTGGCCCGTCTTTCAGCGGCCCGCGCGGTTATTAGAGCGAAAAAGTAATATTTGTGAGGCGGCTAAAAAATTGGCAGGGTGATACCTTACTCCCCGGAATCGAAAACAGTTTTTCCCAGGTTATACTGTGAAAGGTCGATTGAATCCCTGAACTGCGTAAGGTCCTCAATTTCATGTTTTATTTCCGGAAAACTATACACAAATTGCTTTTCACCTGATTCTTTTACCTCTATCCCTTTAAAAGCGCCAAGTTCTTTAATGGAAGTCTCCCTGAGTTTTTTCCAGTTGGGAGGCGCCTCATCCTTCCCGGCAGGGAGGATATTTTCAAGCTTAACATTTTCGGGATCACCGAGAATGTTTTTATAAATTTTTTTTCGTAAATTTTCCTTTTTGATTTCCCGGTTGTGTGCCCTCTCATTAAGGCGTCTGAGCAGTGGCACAAGATAGAAAAGCCATGAAAAAGAGAAAGGAATAATTCCCAGGATGATTGGGATGAACCAGGACGGGTCAGCGATTTTTGAAATATAGTAAGAACTTATTAGATACAACCGTGCCCAGGCATCCGTTTTTGCGATTGTATCCACAAAGAAACCATAATACAGGAAGTAAGAGCCGAACACAAGATTGAAGCCGTTTAAAAAACCGATCCATTTATTGGCAGCCTTTTTATTATCATTAAATGGAATAAGTTGTTTTTTCGGAGGGCGCATTCCAGTGGAAGCGGATGTTATATTTTTAGTCAGCATAAGAGCAGGAAACTTGAAATAGAGCGTCCCTTGAGGAGTCACAGCCGGTTCTCCTTCAAACTCCATGCTGTACCGGTTTATCAGCCTTTGGGCTTCGCTGAAGTTTTTACCGGTTATAGTCATTAATTCTTCGGTACTGATTATGCCCTTATTTGATTGAATATACCGTATGACCGCCTGTTTTTCGATATTTTCCCAGTTAATATTGGGATTCTCAGAACCGAATACAAAGGCAAATACAGTTTTATAGAGAGGTGTTTTTTTCTGCCTGCTTCCTTTGGCCGCACCGCTGTAGATCCAGAGGCTGATAAACAGCTCGATTACGCGAGTGGTTAAATAAAAGGTGCCGAACCCACCCATGCGGGAACGGGAGCGTCCACCGCTGTCCCCCCTGGATGCCGTTGAGACTGCAAAAGAAGCGAATAACGCCAGCAGAAGCAACAGCAGGAAGAGGACAAAATAACCAACCAGCATCAACATTATCCAGGCTTTAAAAAGAAACGCCAGGGCTTTACCGGTAACTTTTAGAAAAGAAGAGATCACCTTTTTAAAAGTTTTTCCTCTGTACCTGCTCCGCATACCCTGTGGAAAGTAGTAGAGGACCTCCCCCGATTCCGTCACTTTCATCTGCCCGCCGTACTCATCCACCACCTCTTTTACAACTTCGGTTATCTGATACTTGGGTATGCCGGTCGAGCCGACCATATCCGCGATGGTTGATTCAAAACGGTTATTTCTTAACACAGTCACGAGTCTGGTTTTCACTTTACTGGTATTAAAATCGTATACTTTTTTTTCGGCCATTAAAACCTCTGCGTCTTGTCTCCTCTAAATTTTACCTTAAGAAGATGCAAACCGATAACGGCATTAAGATTAAAGTAAATAAGAATAACTTAAATGTCAAGAAAGCGGAGTAACGATTCAGGCGCAGGGACGTCGTTCAGAATGTTAAATGATCAATAGAGGCAATTTCAAAAACCAAAATTTATTAGCCACGGATTCCGTGGCTACCCCATATGCTTGCCCTGGCTCCCAGCCCTCGAAGGGGGCTAATATTTTGAAAGAACCTCAATAGATTGCTATTTTTCATAAAACAGCAGTATAACTGTTGATAATGTACATTCAATGAAAGATACGGAGGTCAAGTTCATGCCCCAGATAAGAGATTATGCGAAGCATGAGATTTTTAAAGTATTAGAAAGAATTCAAAATGCTGTTTACACAAAGGTGGGAAAACTTGCTATTACAGCCTGGGTAACGGAAGAACCTGTCTCTTTCAATGCGCGTGAGTCCGGGAAAAAGCTTGAATTGAGAGTCGGTCAAAAATGGGGGAACCTGTTTGACAGCGGCTGGTTTCACTTTACCGGTACTATTCCCGCCAACGCGGCTGGGGAAACGGTGGTTCTCCTCCTCGACGTGAATGGTGAGCTTTGCATTGTTGATGATAAGGGTACACCAGTCCAAGGGCTTACAACTGTAGCATCCTCCTACGACGCCAGCCTTGGAAGTCCCGGTAAAACCGTCTTTCAGATCGGCTCACCTGCGAAGGGGGGTGAACCAGTCGATATATGGGCGGATGCAGGCTTGAACGACCTTTTTGGAAACCTTCAGGCCGATGGTATTATAAAAGATGCCAGTATTGCGGTATGTAACGAAGATATCAGGCAGCTCTACTATGATTTTGAGGTGCTCCTGGATCTTGTGCAGGTCCTGCCTGCCGATACAGCCAGATGTCAGCAAATAGTATCCGCAGTGATGGATGCTTCTTCAATTATTAATCACTTCTCTAAAAGGCAAGTTGCCGAAGCAAGAGAAATTTTAGCCGGGGAATTGAATAAAAAAAGTGCTGATCCTTCTCTGTACATTAGTGCTGTAGGACATGCACATCTTGATTTAGCGTGGCTGTGGCCTATACGCGAGACTATCCGTAAGGGAGCCAGGACCTTTTCTACGGCCATCCACCTGATTAATCGGTATCCAGATTATATTTTCGGTGCCAGTCAGGCGCAACTGTTTCAGTGGATGAAAGATTGTTACCCGGCCCTGTACGAGGAAATAAGACAAAAGATCCATGATGGAAGGATCGACGTCCAGGGGGTGATGTGGGTGGAAGCGGACACCAATCTCATCGGAGGAGAATCCCTTATCCGCCAGGTGCTTTTTGGAAAACTTTTTTTTAAAAAAGAGTTTAACAGAGAAGTGGACATCCTGTGGGTGCCGGATGTATTCGGCTATTCGGCGGCCCTCCCGCAAATATTAAAGAAAGCTGGAATTAAATATTTCGCGACTCAGAAATTATCATGGAGTAAGA
>JBFMGN010000283.1:0-5092 GCA_040752435.1 Spirochaetota bacterium | reverse complement strand
GGAATTTCGCTTAAGAGAACACAGAGAAAAGAAGTAAGAAGAATTCCGCACAGAGAACACGGAGGAGTTTTATCATAAATTTAAGCATCATAATTCCGGCTGGAGCAGCCTTACATGTTGCCTGTACTCTTATTGCGCTCCTTAATCTCTGTGTACTCTGTGTGAAATTTTTTTTCGTATATAAGATAAGAATTTCGCACAGAGAACACAGAGCGCACGGAGGGCATAGAGGGGAGGAATTAGAAGCTCAGAAAGTAAGAAAAAAGTTAAATATTATTACTTTCAACAATATAATTCAGGCAGGAGCAGCTTTGCATGTTGCCTGCACCCTTATTGCACTCCTTAATCTCTGTGTGAAATTCCTCTTGAACCATAGTCTATCGAGGAGTTTCGCACCAGAGAACACGGGAAAAGAAGAGGAAGAATTTCGCTTAAGAGAACACAGAGGTCACAGAGAGGAATTATTAGAAAGATATATTCCTTAATCTCCGTGTACTCTGTGTGAAATTTTTTTTCGTATATAAGATAAGAATTTCGCACAGAGAACACAGAGGAAGAATTTGCAAAAAGATAGGAGGAAGAAAAAGCATGGAAAGGGTACGTTAAGCAGTATAATTCAGGCAGGAGCAGCCCTGCATGTTGTCTGCACCCTTATTGTGCTCCTTAATCTCTGTGTACTCTAAAGTGAAACAATTCTTTGTGTGGAATACTTCTTTTTTTCCACAATTAAAATTGCTGCCAATAGAAATTAGTACGCTTGACACTTCGAGCGCCCCCGCGTAGGATTTACCCACAAATATGCAATGTAATAAACAATGGGGATTGGGATGGTAAATAAAAATGAAATCACGGTTGCAATCGTAGGCTGCGGGACCGTCGGGGGTGCCACGGCTCTCCTTCTAACAAAAGACGCTGGTTTTCTACAGCAGAAAACCGGGCTTATTATAAAATTGAAATATATAGTTGATATAGATTTCACCCACGCCAGAGAGCTGAGAATTGATGCAAGGCTATACGAAAAAAATCTTGATACTGTCCTTGAAGATAAGGAAGTAGAGATCCTGATCGAACTCATCGGAGGAATCGATACTGCCAGGCAGATCATTCGGGCGGCTCTTAAGTCCGGGAAACACGTTGTAACCGCCAATAAGGCACTTCTGGCTCATCACGGCGCTGAACTTTTCGGCCTCGCACGACGGAATGGGGTTACTTTATCTTTTGAAGCGAGCTGCGCCGGGGGTATTCCGATTGTGAGAGCCCTTTATGACGGCTTGACAGCTAACCGGATCGACGCTTTATACGGTATTGTCAACGGTACCTGCAACTACATCCTTACGGAAATGATACAGAAAGGACAAAATTACGCCGAAGCCCTCTCCGAGGCCCAGAAAAGCGGTCTGGCAGAGCTGGATCCAACCCTGGACGTCTCAGGTATGGATTCCGCCCATAAATTGGCTATATTGGCCGCCCTGGCATTCGGGAAAAAAGTAGAACTGGAGGCTATCCCGGTCCAGGGTATTGATACCCTGGAACTTATCGATGTTAAATTCGGGCTGGAGCTTGGATATATCGTGAAGCTGCTCGCTGTGGCACAAAGGCTGGAAGATGGGATCAGCTTAAGGGTACGCCCCGCTTTCATAACGCGGGAACATCCCCTTGCCTGGGTTTCCGGCCCTTTTAATGCGGTCAGTGTTTACGGCCACGCCGTAGGACATACTATGTATTACGGCCGGGGAGCGGGAGGCTCACCGACTTCATCCGCCGTTGTCTCCGATATAATATCCGTCGCACTTGGCCTGAATACCTCCGTTTTCAATCACCTTAAAATCTGGCCGGATATTACTGAACCTGCACGGCAGGTCCATTCCAAACATATTAAAAGCAGGTATTACATCAGGCTGATGGTAGTAGACAAACCGGGGGTTTTCGGGCAAATCGCAGGTATCCTCGGGCAGGAAGAAATTAGTATTTCATCCGTCCTCCAAAAGGAAACCAGCGAAGAAGGGGCAGAACCGGTTATTGTTCCCGTAGTTATCACTACTCACACGACTCTTGAAGGGAAAGTGGAAGCTGCGTTAAAGAAACTTAAACGTCTTGAGCCGGTAGTCCAGAAGGGTGTCTGTATCAACATAGTTGATGAGCACGAAGAAATACTTCAATAAACGGTTAAAAAAAGAAATTCACGGCACCTCAAGCAGGTGAGATATAAGAGGATGAATTATTATGAAAATAATCAGGTTTACGGTAAAACCGAATATTCCGGAAAAATTGAAACCGCTGGAAGAAATCTCCCATAATTTATGGCTAAGCTGGAATTTTGATGCGGTGAGCCTGTTTATGCGTCTTGATTATGAAGCGTGGGTAGCATCCCAGCAAAATCCCGCAAAAATGCTTGGGCTTGCATCTCAAAGCAGAATCGAAGAGCTTGCCAATGACGATTCCTACATCGCGGCATTGAACAGCGTATATGAAAGATTTAAAAAATACAAAGAGGGTGAAACCTGGTACCAGGGCGAAAAAACGAACTCCATTGCGTACTTTTCTATGGAATACGGTCTGGATGTGAGCCTCCCTATATACTCAGGCGGTCTTGGAATACTTTCCGGAGATCATATGAAATCTTCCTCCGACCTCGGCCTTCCGCTGGTAGGTGTGGGCATTCTTTACCGGCAGGGTTACTTTACCCAGTATCTTAACCAGGACGGGTTTCAGCTTGAGTCGTATCCGGAAAACGACTGGTACAACATGCCGGTAAACCAGTGCAAAGACAAACACGGCGAACCTGTAAAGATAAGCGTAGATCTGGCAGGCTCCATCGTTATAGCCCAGCTCTGGGAAGTCAAAATCGGGCGGAATTCTCTCTACCTGCTGGATACCAATATCGATGAAAACACCCCGGAAAACCGGCTGATTACTGCAACCTTGTACGGCGGCGACAAGGAGATGAGGATCAGACAGGAGCTTCTCCTTGGAATCGGCGGCATTCGGGCATTAAAAGCCATCGGATTAAATCCGGCCGCGATTCATATGAATGAAGGGCATTCAGCCTTCACCGCCATTGAAAGGATTCGGGAGCTGGTTACAACCTATAAATTGACCTTTAAAGAGGCAGTCCAGGCCATTTGGCCTTCCAGCATTTTCACAACCCATACACCCGTCCCCGCGGGTAATGAACGTTTTCCAATAAGCTTGATGGAGAAATATTTTAAGGCTATTATCCACGAGATCGGCTTGCCGTGGAATGATTTTCTTGCGCTTGGAAGAGAAAACCCGCAGGATCACGAGGAACAATTCTGCATGACCGTTCTCGCCCTGAAGCTGTCGGCCTATTGCAATGGTGTCAGCGCCCTCCACGGCACCATTTCCAAAAACATGTGGAAAAGTATCTGGCCCAGCCTGCCGCTGCGTGAAATACCGATTATCCATATTACCAACGGCGTGCATCCGAGAACATGGTTGTCCCATGACATGAAGGATCTTCTCGACCGTTTTTTCGGTCCCAGATTCTATGAAGAACCCACCGACCTGGAAATATGGAACCGGATGGACAGGATCTCCAACGAGGAACTGTGGAGAACCCACGAAAGGCGCAGGGAGAGACTTGTCGCTTTCGCCCGGCAGCGGCTTAGATCCCAGCTTATCAGGCGGGGAAGCACGGAGTCGCAGATTTCCCAGGCCGAGGACGTCCTATCTCCCTATGCTCTGACAATAAGTTTTGCCCGGAGGTTTGCTACCTATAAGCGGGCTACCCTGCTCTTGAAGGATCCCGACAGGATAATAAGGCTGCTTTCCGACAAAAACAGGCCGATCCAATTAATATTCGCAGGGAAGGCCCACCCGCACGATATACCGGGTAAAGAACTTATCAAGGAGATAGTCCATTTTGCCGGCAAGCCGGAAATACGAAGCCGGATTGTTTTTCTTGAGAACTATGACATGGCTATCTCAAGCCATCTTATTTCGGGCAGCGATCTATGGATAAATACTCCCAGACGCCCGCTTGAAGCCAGCGGCACAAGCGGCATGAAAGCTGCGATTAACGGGGTCTTAAATGTCTCCATTCTCGACGGATGGTGGGATGAAGCCTACAATCCGTCCATAGGCTGGGCTATTGGAAAAGGCGAATCTTACGAAAACGAAAAACTTCAAGATGAAATCGAAAGCGAGAATCTTTACGATCTATTGGAGAGGGAAATTATCCCCATGTTTTACAATAGAGGGAGAGACAACCTGCCGCGGGAATGGATAATGAGAATGAAGGAGTCCATGAAGGTCGTCGGTAAAAACTTCTCAAGCCAGCGCATGCTGCTTGACTATGCCAACAAATTTTACCTGCCGGCTTTAGAGCATTACAAATTGTTTGCTAAGAACAATTTTGAAAACGCAAGGCACCTGGCTGCCTATTTAGATAAAATAAAGACAGAATGGGATTTACTAAAAATAATCGATATCTGCTGCAATAATTCAACAATTCATACTGTAGGCGATAAACTGACAGTGCAGGCCGAAGTGGAGTTGGGGAAACTGAGACCTGAAGATGTTCAGGTGGAGCTTTACTTCGGCCCTATTACTTCCCAGGACGTTTTCGGAGAACCAAACAGGGCGGAAATGGCACCGGTTTCTGAAAACAACGGAGTTTATACGTATTCCGTCGATATACACTGTAAGGATACCGGCCGGCAGGGTTACACCGTCCGCGTCCTTCCCAAACATAAAAACCTGATACACCCTTTCCTGCCCGGGCTTATTAAGTGGGCATGAATCCAACAGCAGTATGAACTCCAAAGCCATCCTTAAAAACTTAGAAATTGCAATAGTCCTGGCTTAATACTTGACGCAAAAAAGTCGATTATGATAATATGGTTACGGATATAAGGAGGTTCCTATGGCAGCGAGCCAGGATGCTCCCGAGGAAATAATTGATGAAATAACTGATAAAATCTATTGCGCCAACTGTATTCACTGCAAACTTGTCAGAACCCCAAGGGGGAACGGCGATCAGTATTATCTCAGGGTTCGCTGTGATGCAGGGAAATGGCGGAAAAAACTGGGTGAAGAAAAAATATACAAATACTTCACCGTCGCACGACGC
>JBFMGN010000282.1:0-5099 GCA_040752435.1 Spirochaetota bacterium | reverse complement strand
TGAAGCCCTCGCTTTCCAAATACCGCGAAATTATAGCCGCACCGAATGATGGATGATCCACGTACGCATCCCCTGTTATGAGAATAAAATCAAGCTGCTCCCATCCCCTTTTTGTCAGATCAGCTTTGTTTACAGGTAAAAAATCGCTCAATGTTGGCATGTTGCTCTTCAATCCTTCTTTACAAAAAATCTTTATGAAGAACTACGAGCTTACGCTCGTAGTATCACCCTTCGAGTGCGAGAAGCTAGGGCCACCATATTGGGTAGCTTCGTTCCGTATGGTACGGCCTTCGGCCGATTGTAGCATTACCGCATACTATAGGCTAACGCCTATAGTATGCGGTAATGGACGGAATCAAATATACTGCTTTTAAAGTTTCTCTCCAATTATGTAACAATTGTTACTCAAATGGTTAAGTTTTAATAGTATTTTATAAATATTAATATTATTATGAACCAGGGGTAGAGTTATGAAACGTAAAATTATTTCGATTGATGAAGATAAATGTACAGGCTGCGGGTTGTGTGTACCAGACTGTCCGGAAGGGGCGCTGCGCATAGTCGATGGAAAGGCACGGCTGGTGAGAGATCTATACTGTGACGGCCTGGGAGCGTGTCTTGGTACCTGCCCGGAAGGCGCCATTGAAATTACCGAGCGGGAAGCCGAGGAGTACAATGAATACAAGGTCATGGAAAACATTGTTACCCAGGGAAGTGAAACGATAAAAGCCCACCTCACCCATTTACAGGAACATAACGAAGCTGAACTCTATAACCAGGCGGTTGAATATCTTAAAGAAAAAAATATTGATCTTTCTTCCAACCTGACCAACTGGCCGGTGCAGATGCATTTGATAAATCCCCGTTCCGAGTATTTCAAAAATTCCGATTTCCTGCTGGCCGCGGATTGTACCGCCTTCGTATCACCCAATTTTAACAGCCGGTTTCTTAAAAATAAAACCTTAGGGATTGCCTGTCCAGAGCTTGATTCCGATAGCGGAATTTATACGGAAAAGATCAAAGCCCTTATAGATGATGCGGAAATAAATACACTTACGGTACTCATCATGACGGCCCCCTGCTGCCAGGGCCTGCTTACAATGGCGAAACAGTCAATAGCGGAAGCGAAAAGAAAAATACCCCTCAAATGCGTCGTCCTGGATAAACTCGGAAATGTGGTTGAGGATAAGTGGGTGTAAAAGGATATACTTATGGGCTTTTATGAAACCCTCTCCGAGTATTATGATGTTCTCTTCCCTATGGAGGACGACATTCTAAACTTCCTCAATAACGAGCTTAAATTGAAAAAAATTGTCCTCGATCTTGCCTGTGGAACAGGAACCTATTCTTTTCCACTCGCGCAGGCGAGTTTCCGTGTAATCGGAATAGATTCGAACAGTTCTATGATCGAGAAGGCAAAGCGCAAAGTGTCGAATAACAATCCAAGTTTTTATTGCCAGGATATAAAAAGTTTAAAAAATTTAGCCTTGCCAGGGCTGGATGGAGCCTTTTGTATCGGTAATTCGATTGTGCACCTGGCAACCAAAGATGAAGTTTATAAAGCCTTGCAAGATATTAAAACACTTCTTATGCCGGAGGGTAGAGTAATCCTCCAGATTGTCAATTATGACAGAGTATTGAACAAAGATATCCGGGAACTTCCTACCCTGTCAGGCGAAAATGTGACCATGTACCGACGCTACTCAAAATCGGATGACCCTAAAAAAATTGTATTCACCATCGAACTAGCCGTGAACACCTCAAAAGAAGCGGGCTCCGGTGAATTTCGTATTCAGGAGAGCATACCTCTGCTCGCCCTGCAGTCTAAAGATCTTACCGGGATGGTTTCAGACGCCGGTTTTAAAAACATCCGGCTTTACGGTTCTTACGGTTACGACCGCTACATAGCGGAAGAGTCCTTTTTAGCGATTCTGACCGCCTCCGGATAGCAACCGCCAGACAGACATGTTTTAAGGTAAACCACCTTAGAATCCCCCGGCGCATAAAAATCTTCAAGGACCGCCTCTCTGACATAACCTCTGGCTTCATAGAATAAGCGTGTCGGCCTATAGAGCTCCCGGGAGGATGTCTCAACATAAATACGGGTTCCACCCAACCCTTTAATCACCTCTTCACTCTTTTTTAGCAGTTCCTTCCCCAGTCCACGCCCTCTGTAATCTCGGTGGACTGCAATCCAGAAGAGGTCGTAACTGGATTGGGTGCAGGCGATCGGTCCGAAGCAGCTATAACCCCTGGTTTTATTTTCAACCTCTGCGAACAGAAAGAAATAACCGCTCTTTACACCCTTAGCAAGGCGTTCTGCCACAAGTTCGAGGGCAGTCTCTATTTCAGCCGGGTGGAAAAAAGCGGTAGATTCGGTTATTTCCCTGACAATCGTTATATCTTCCGGTACAAGAGTCTCACGGAAGGTTATGATTGAATTTCTCATACTGTTCCTTACTAAGCTAAAACAGGGCTTGAGCTAGTATTCGACTGATAACCTGGGTCGGTGAAAGCCCGCCGGCTGCGGCTGCGGCCAGGAAGCCGGCATCGGGCGACAGGCAGGGATTGGTGTTAACCTCCAGAACAAAAGGATGACCTGTATTATCCACCCTGAAATCCACCCTGGCGTAACCTCGGAGACCGAAGCGTCTCCAGCAGCGCGTGGATAAATCCATCAAAGTTTCGATAAGCCTTCTATCGTCTTCCGGAAAGTCAAATCTTCGCGGGGTGTTGTGATATTCGAAGGATGTTTCATCCCATTTTGCCCTGTAGCCTACGAGTTTCGGTTTCGTATCCGGGAATCCGAGAAATTGAATTTCAGCCGGTGGAAGAATTTCAAAACCCGTTTCAGATGAGATAAGGGAAAGGTTGAATTCTCTGCCCTCTATGTAGGACTCAAGAAACAACTCTTCCGTTCTATTTCCAACGAGCGCTTGTTTAACGGAGTTAACTGTCGTCAATACCGAATCATCAGTTATGCCGATGGAGGCATGTTCCCATACAGTTTTTAGTATAAAGGGAGGGGATAATTTTTTCAGCCCGGCATCCGGATTGTCCAGGAAATCAGACCATGGAGGGGTTGGAATCCCGTCAGAGACCATTATACGTTTTGCGAGCAGCTTGTTGGAAGTGACGAAGACAGCCTCCGTGGGACAGCCTGTAAATTTGATTCCAAGGTAATCGAGAAAAGCCGGTACAAGGTGTATATGTCGGCCCGTATTATGCATTGATTCAACCAGATTGAAGACACATAACGGTGAAATTTTTTTTAGAAGCGGGGCAATCCCGTCCAGGTCCGGAGGAAGACTTATATCCAGGGGATTGTATCCAAGTTCCTTCAAGGAGCTGGAAATAACCCTTACCTGAGTTGATATATCCAGTTCGTCTTTATCCGAGGCTTCATTGATCGGGCTGTGAAGAATGACTATTTTGCCGTTATCCATACTATAGGCAGAAATTTTTTCTTTACAGTACTACATGCCGGTAAAGAAAACAAGGGGCGCTTTTAAGAATGCCCTTGATACCTGGATATGAGATGATCTACAATGTCGCTGTCATATTCCATCAATGCATTGGAGATATTATGAAAACTGTGGCTATCATTGCTCCCATAGATGAAAAAGGCAGAAAAAGCATGTATGTTGATTTCACCTTAAGCATCGATAATGTTGAATTAAGCCTCTACAATTTTTACCATATTATCCGCAATAATTATAAAACTGAAAATAATGAGAAACTGATAAAAAAAATAGGCTTCGGTGTGCCGGCTGCAGGATATCTCCTGGAGAGTTTTTTAAAGCTTAACAATTACGATACAACATTATCGAATAATGTCGAAAAGGCTGCCCTGGAAAAAGTCGCCCAAAAAAACCCTTTGGCGGTCTGCCTATCCACTACAATGATAACAAATAAAAGTGCCTTTAAAGACTATGTAAGACGTATCCGAGCATACCTGCCCGGCACGAAAATAATAGCCGGCGGCATGTTTGTCTGGAAAAGCTATAAATTTTGTGAATATCTTACCTGCTACTCCGGCTCGGCCAGTTTTGAAAGAGATCTGGCGCAAGAAGTATTCTTTGATTTCTCTTACGATGAAAACAATCCGGAATCGAATGCAGACATTATAGTTGCATCACCAGACGGTCTCGGTATACTCCTTCAGATTCTGAAAGAACTGGAAAAAGGAAAAAAGGGAGATATAAGCCAAATACCGAATCTATATATATTAAATGGTGATAAGTATTTTATCACAAAAAGAAGTATCGAAAATATTAACATCGACGAGCATTTTACACACTGGGATTTGATTGATGAATTACCACGAAAATTTACAATCAGAACCTCCCTGGGATGTAATTTGCGGTGCCATTTTTGCGATTTCTGCAGTCTGTTTCCCCGGTTTCTCGTCAGGTCGGGCGACAGCCTCCGGCAAGAATTATCGATTATCAAGAAGACGAATAAGTACAAAAATGCCGTTATTGAATTTACCGATAACAATATACTCTTTTCTTCTAAACGAACAGACGAAATATGCAACATTCTAATTGAATCAAAAATAAATATGCGCTGGCTCTCCTTTATGCATTTCTCGGCCATCAGACCGGAACAGATCAAACTGATAAAGAAATCCGGCTTTTCGCTGGCAGTCTTTGGTTTGGAATCCGGCGACCAGGATCAGTTACACCGAATGAACAAAAAGCAGGATCTGGGCACAGTAAAAAACGCGATTGAATTGCTAAGCCGTCATAATATTGAAGCCATGCTCAGCCTGATAATCGGTTATCCGGGAGAAACGGAAGAATCAATCGATAAAACTGTGAGCTTTCTCAATAATTTAAATGCAAAATTGACGCGGTATTTTATGTTTCCCCTCTACGTATTTCCTCTTAGCGAAGTATCTTCGGTCGAACTAAGAAAAAAATGGCAATTAAAGGGAATACTTGATAAGTGGGAACATGCAACCTTAAGCTCAGACCAGGTTGTCGATTATGGATACAGACTCTTCAAGCAAGTTGAGAATATACCGATTTTGTATGATACGGAAAGCATGTTTCATAACAAATACTTTTTTCTGCTGCGGAATAAGCAGAAGCTTT
>JBFMGN010000281.1:0-5099 GCA_040752435.1 Spirochaetota bacterium | reverse complement strand
TAGAGGGTTCATTGTGGCTGGAGATACAGGAACAGATAGTGCAGGCCAATCTGATTTCTTGATAATAAAACTCAATGATTCGGGCAATGAGATATGGAAAAAGACCTTTGGTGGAACGGGTTTCGAAACCGCGCTCATCGTTGAGCAGACTACCGATGGAGGGTACATTTTAGCCGGGGGTGTGCAAGCACGAACTGATGCTACAGCTGATTTGAATGTTTGGATTTTAAAACTCGATGATAATGGAAACATAGTCTGGGAAAAAACTTACGGAGGCGATAAAGATGATAGGGTTCATTCTGGTCAACAGACATCAGACGGAGGATATATCTTCGCCGGCGGAAAGGGAGATGCAGATTTTTGGGTGTTTAAACTTGATTCCACTGGTAACTTGAACTGGGAAAAGACCTACGGAGGAACTGAATCTGAAATGGCCAATTCAATTCAGGAAACAGATGACGGTGGATACATAGTGGCTGGTTCCACATGGTCCTATGGTGAGGGACTTTATGATGTTTGGGTATTGAAAATTGACATTTATGGGAATGAAGCTTGGTCAAAGTCTTATGGAGGAGCGAATCATGATCAAGCATATTCAGTTCGGCAGACTTTTGATGGAGGATATGTAGTAGTAGGATATACGAAATCTTTTGGCTCAGGCGAGGAAGATATCTTAATATTAAAAATTGGAGCCAACGGCGAGTGTAATGAGTGCTTTCAGTGATGGAGATTATAAACCTGAATCTCGTAGATCAAGTAGCAAGTATGCGAATTCATATAAGCAAATGGTCGGGTCCTTTGGGGAAACTACCTTGTTTTGCCTCAGTTGAAAAGGCAACGAAAGGTCTTGAACTGGGATTTGAGGTTATTCATTTCAGGGGGAAAAATGTAAGTCTTGCAAATTGCGGATTTGATGAAGAGCAATAAAAAACGGGGGCGATAATCAGTTGTAGAAAGCGAGATTAAAATTTGTCTTTAATTTTTCTCTCTAAAAAATCAAATTCGCTGGAAAGAATTCTCTGATTAAAGTAAAATAAAATCGTGAAGAAACTGAAACTATACATTGAGACATCTGTCTGGAATTTCCTGCTCGCGGAGGATATTCCCGATAAGTATGCGGAAACGATGGCGTTTTTCCTTGATGTTGAATCCGGACGTTATGAGATTTTCATTTCGGAAGTTGTCATAGGCGAAATCGAAAACGCCCCCGAACAAATAAACCGAAGGCTCCGGAGCCTGATAGATCGTTATTCGCCGGGATTCCTTTCCTCTGACGATGAATCGGATAATATGATAGAATCTTATTTGACCGCCGGCCTTTTGACGTCCAATCATTTGACGGACCTGTCCCATCTGGCTGTTGCAAGTGTAAATGATATGGATATGCTGATTTCGTGGAATCTTCGCCATATTGTAAAAGCGCAGACCAGAAAGATTGTGAATGCGGTCAACCGATTGAACGGATATCATGACATTGAAATCTGTACGCCCAAGGAGGCGATTGAAGATGAAGATTGAGGAACCCCGGCCCATGAAGGAAATCCGGGAAATCAGGAACAGGATAAATGAGGAAATAAAGGATATGACGCCCGCCGAGCGACGCGCGTATTTTATGGAGAAAGTGAAACACTTCGAAAACAAACTGGGCAGAAAACTTCCGCGTGTATCCAAGGTCAAGGTATAACGGTGAACTGAATGTTTCTTCTTTCTTTTCACACATATCGGATATCTCCGGAATCTCTCTCTTTCCATTAAGACCGGAAAAATAGGGAAGACGGAAAAATAGGGGACAGTGGGGCTGTTGAAAAAGTCTTTTTTTATTAAGTAGTAAAAATAGGGGACAGTCACCATTTGAAAAATAGGGGACAGTCACCATTTTGACATAGTAAAAATAGTAAAAAAAAATAGGGGACAGTCACCATTTTGACATGATCGCCGTCGCCTGGCAACACCGCCACACTGGAAAGAAATCCCGGATTGAAATAAAATGAAGATGTTAAAAAGCAGAGGTTGAGTACCAAGGAGATAAGGAATTTCTGACGGAATAAATATAATTTTGATAACAGGGGGAGGGAAAGATGACTTTTACCCGTATCACATTTGATGACAAAATAATGGGCGGCCGCGCCTGTATCAGGGGTATGCGCATTCCTGTTTCCGTTATTATGGGGCAGATTGCCAATGGTGCCACTTCTGAGGAAATCCTTAATGATTACCCCGACCTTGAACCAGAGGATATCAAGCAAGTGATGGAATACGCTGCATGGCTGACTCAGGAAGAAGTTTATTCAATGTAGAGGGTTTTGATGAGATTTCTTGCAGACATGGGCGTATCCCTAAGAGTAGTCCAGTGGCTTAGAGGAGAGGGACACGACGCTGTTCATTTACGAGAGGAAGGTTTGCATAAATTGCCGAATGGAGAGATTTTTAAGAAAGCGCATTCAGAGCAACGAACCCTGCTTACTTTTGATCTTGACTTTAGCGAGATAGTGGCACTCTCAGGCGGATGTTCAGTAACTGCTATTGTATTCAGACTTCGCATCACGACTACACTTCATGTAATAGAAAGGCTGAAAAAAGTTTTGAAAGACTCAAGAGAAGGTATAGAGCGGGGAGCGATTATCATAGTTGAAGAATCTCGTCATCGCATCAGGCGTTTTCCATTCAGTGTATGACTGAGTTCAGAGAAAATCCACAGTATGTTTGTGGATTTGAGCGCAGGAATATTAACTCCTTGCCGATTACTGTTTTCCATTAAGACCGGCTGCTAAAAAACAAAGAACGCCGCCCGGTATTGCAGCGGCGTTCTGGGGTGTTTCGGCGCTTCAGGGACTGTCTATCTCCTGTGCAGGGTGTCTATGCAGTGCAGCGTGTCCGCCTCGCTGATTGAGCCGGGGGTATGTCATTAAGATTAAATTAGTACCCCGCAGGCAATAATTGGCTCACGCGAAGGCGCTAAAATAATAAAACTTCACATTCTATGCGTTTAATCTTTG
The DNA here is from genome assembly GCA_040752435.1 of Spirochaetota bacterium. GTDB lineage: Bacteria > Spirochaetota > Spirochaetia > SPDA01 > JBFMGN01 > JBFMGN01. Next base: position 2,103 of record JBFMGN010000281.1, on the reverse strand, counting down.
CGAACTTTGCGTGAAATAAAATGCATAGGGTTATTTATTATATATTGCCTGTGAATAACTAAAAGAGTTACTAACAATCTGCATTTTCTAATTTTGGAAAACCAGAGAAAATTCCTGTAGAATTAAATTAATTAAAATATTTTTAAAAAGGTATTGACAAAATTAAAATATTGTTTAATAATATTAATGTAACAATTAAATATATTAATTTTTATGCAAAACCTCAGGGGTAAATCAATTAAAGTATCCGCTGGGGGAAAAACCACAGGAAAGGGGGACAAAATGCCGGTAGAACTGAACAAATTTACTCTGGCAGGCATCGGGCTCGCCACCAAAGCCCAGCAGGTGATTGAGGACTACATCAAAGGGCGCTCGCAGAAGGATGAAGAAGAGGAAGTCGCTGAGAAAGAGGAGACAGAAAAAGAGGACAAAAGCCTGCGCGAACAGTTTGATGACCTCGTTGATCTGGGCGAGGAAAAATACGATGAGTTCACCGAGAAACTGAAGGAAAGGCGCGAACGGTTGAGCGAAAAGGCACGGGAACGATTAAGCGATCTCTTCGCCGAACTCGGCTTGGTAACCCGCGAGGATTTGGAAGCGCTTGAGGGCAAGGTTGAGCGGCTGCGAAAAATGGCGAAAAAACTGTCTGCATAATAAAACTGCCTGTTTTTTGCCGAAAGGCAAAAACCTTCAGCATAATAAAAAAGCCCTGTAGAAACAGGGCTTTTTGTTATTCACAGAAAAGGCAGATTAATCATTTTTGAGTCCAGTGCAAAAAGTCCATTCGGCGCGATGTGGAAATCGCGCCCTACATCTTATGGTAATGAAAAAGCAAGTTTTTTTGCGGTTTTTTTGTAGGGCGGCATATCCGTATGCCGCCGTTTTAAAGAAATGATTTTAACTTTTTACAATGGAATCATTTTTTCATTATTTCCGTTTTCATCAGTTCAACATACTGGGGAATTCCAATCACAAATTCTTTTTCCTGTGGGACTCCGTTCAGGACTAAACGGTAGTTTTTTTCGTCCGTCTTCCGTGCAAAGTAACCTGCGAATCGTGCGGGGATGTTGAACAATCCATCCTCTGATTTTTTACTCAATGAGTAGTGAATATGGGGAGACATTGAAATGCCGGAGTCGCCCACAAGCCCGACCACTTGCCCGCGCTTGATTTCCTCGCCTTTCCTAACCTTTACCGATCCCTTCATAAGATGGTAAATCTTGCTGACCTCTCCGTTGCCATGGTCTATCCAGACAAAATTGGCAGCGCCCATCTTCGTTGTCATTGGCGGATGATCCGCCATCTCGTTTTCCATTCTTACTACGACACCATCCGCAGGCGCCAGCACCTCTTTTCCCCAGGAAAAGTAATTCTTATTTTTCCCCAGGTTTCCGGTTCCCATTATGCCGTTGATTAAAATTACAAAATCCCATGCGTATTTAGACCCGTTTTCTTCCTTATGGGAAATAACGCCGTCGTTGCCTTGCATAACGAACCACTCCTCATTGAAAGGGAAAGTCAGGACTGTTTTCTGGTCGCTTTCCTCTTGTTTTTCCATTATTGGTATAAATTCGGTGGAGGTTAATTCGGAATACAAGGCAGAATCTAAAATAGTTTTTACATCTTCAATTGCAAGGATTTCAACAAAATCTTTGAAGCAGGGGCAGCGGTTGTCCGACATCCACGCTGCAATCCGTGAGAGGGCGGTTTCTTCGTCATGTGTGATAACTTCGTCTTTCAAGACTGTTTTTTTCAATTCTTCAGAGAACCGGGTTGAGACGGCGCTGACGGCAGCGAAGATTTCAGTCTTGCCGGGAGTGGTGCCGTAAATTATTTTTACATTTAGCAAGGTGAAACAAGATATGATCAGCATACAGCAGAAAATTTGAAATGCTTGAGATAATAGTGGTGCAAGGTGTGAAATGCGTGGTTTGTTACAATTATATTTCATTTTAAAAGTAAAGACAGGATTAATTGCGACAGAATAGAAGATCAATTCGCTGTTTTCAGTCTTTTAATGAAAGATTCAGGAGCCGTTCAACAAGTTCACAGAGGATATGCGATATGGTTGTGTGTGCCTCCTGAATGCGTGGCGTGGAGGAT
>JBFMGN010000280.1:0-5102 GCA_040752435.1 Spirochaetota bacterium | reverse complement strand
TCCCATGCGAAGGTATCTCTCCCCCTGTTATCAGCGGTTTCACTATCTCCATCCCAGCCGTCATCGCCTTCGCCGACATAAGCACTTCAGGAATATACATCTCGCCCGCTTTAAACCGCTGCCCGACCACATTCATCCCGGTCATCAGCCCCTGGTTGATTATGTCCATCGGGCCGGCCCCCTCGGCCACCGCCTTGCGGGTTAACTCCGCCACCTGTTCAATCGCACCGGTGATGACGTTATTCGCTAAAGCTTCAAAATCCGTCATTGCTCCTCCTCCTTAAGATTTCTTAACCCCAATAGAAAAATTATTTCCCTTTTTTCTTGGCAGCCATTTTCGTTTTCCTGGCTTCACGCTCTTCGGCTTTCTGTAATATACTGTCGATCTGCCTCACTACATTTTCAGGCAGTGCCGGCGGAGTATGCTCTTTAAGTATCTTCCTGGCTTTATCTTTAATCCGGTCTCCCATGGAGCTTCCTTTGGCTATATCCCTCCATTCACTGTACCGCATACGATTCATAAGTGTCGGAAACCAGGTTTCTTTTTTAAAATTTCTATGGGTATGCGTTGAAGTAAGGAATTCCCCGGCCGGTCCTACCATGTCTATATCATCCAGCGCAACCGTATAATCGTTGACTTCGATGCCCCTGATTATTCTCTTAACCATTCCGATTATCTCGTCGGCCATAACGAGCTGAAAAATGGAACCCATGGAAGCGAAGGCGGTATAACCGCAATCATGAACGAGATTTGCCCCAACTTCCATCGCGATAAGAATGCTTAATGCAGCTTCGGCGGCTGCCTGAGCGTCAAGGCTGTGAGAATCTGTACATCCCGCAGTTCCAAAAACAGGTATTTTCATATAATGAGCCACTTCGGCAATTCCGGCCTGCATCTGCATAAACTCAGGGCTTCCGTAGCTGTAAATTGTCGAACGCATATCCATAATTCCATAAACGCCGCCCATAATAATAGGACTGCCTTCACGCAGCAGTTGTACCACAACGATACCGACCAGACTTTCTGCCACTCCAAGGGCGAGACTTCCGGCCAGGGTCATAGGGGCAGTCGCCCCGGTCATAATACAGGGTGTATATACAACCGGTATTTTGTTTTTGGCTGCAAATATTGCTTTTCCGATCGCCTCTTCAGAATGCATTAATGGAGGACTGGGTTCAGAGTAGAGCGCCAGGAACGGTCGTTTTTGAAAATCTTCAATCCTTCCTCTTATTGCAACGGCTATATCCAGTATGTCGTGGTACTGGTCCACATCAAAACCCCAGTGAACAATAGGTTTTTTTGTATTTTTTACCATAGCACTGAAGGCATAAACATCAGCCAGGGAAGTAGTGATCCCCGTAGGAGTACCTAAATCCTGCACAAAATCGATATTCGGAAGTGCATCACAAACTTTTGCGACATTCTCCGAATCCTTCAGCACCGGCCTGCGCCGCTCCCCGGTAAAGGGGTCCGTATGATAGGTATTTGTAGGCCCGGGGCCAAAATAACTGCGTGTGCCTTCGAGAATAATTCTTTCATTCCCTTCTCTATCATAAAGCAGGATCCTTGATGGAGCAGTTCGCACTGCCCATTCGCTCAACCCGATAGGGATTCGAACAGTATCTCCGTCCACCCAGCAGCCGGCTTTTTTCAGGATATCGATTGCTTCCCGGCTAAGAATCCTGGCACCGGTTCGCTCAAGTATTTCCAAAGCGGCCGAGTAAATTGTTTCTCGCTGGCTTTCCGTTAACAAGGTAAAATTCGCGGATTCATTGGTATAATATCTTGCTCTTGTAATTACTGCCATTATCTTCACTCCTTTCAATATAGTTAGCTGCCAGGCTGTTTTTCTTCAATCAGTTTAAGAACGAAATCCTTCGCACTGACCGCATCCGGCGCCCAACCGTCCGCTCCTATCTCAACCGCAAAATCAGAGCTGACCGGCGCTCCACCCACCACCACCTTTACCCTATCCCTTAGCCCTTCCTCCTTTAACACCTCAAGCGTATCTTTCATCCCAAGCATCGTCGTCGTCAGCAAGGCACTCATCCCCACTATGTCCGGCCTGTCCTTCTTCACCGCCTCCGCAAACTTCTCAGGACTCACGTCAATCCCTACGTTCACCACCTCTATCCCCGCACTCTCCATAATCATCCCAACCAGCTTCTTCCCGATATCATGTAAGTCCCCCTTGACCGTACCCAAAACCACCTTCCCATGCGAAGGTATCTCTCCCCCTGTTATCAGCGGTTTCACTATCTCCATCCCAGCCGTCATCGCCTTCGCCGACATAAGCACTTCAGGAATATACATCTCGCCCGCTTTAAACCGCTGCCCGACTACATTCATCCCGTTCATCAGCCCCTTGTTTATTATGTCCATCGGGCTGGTTCCCTCGGCCACCGCCTTGCGGGTTAACTCCGCCACCTGTTCAATCGCACCGGTAATTACGTTATTCGCTAAAGCTTCAAAATCCGTCATTGCTCCTCCTCCTCATCTTTATATATTAGATTGTAAATAACAATATGGATCCCCGGCAGTTGAGGAACTGCCGAGCGTAAGTATTCCATAAAAAATACAGCGGTTCCCAGGATAAAGTTGGTTCCGTGATTATTATTCTAAGCTAGAATTTGCGAGACTGCAAATATTTTTCCCAAATATTATTGGAAACTTAAGCAATGTTAAAATTAATTACTATTTATGTAACAAAATGTCTTGAAACTTCCGAAACCATTGTGCCCACCTCTCTTTAAGCGCTTGACACATCTATTTAGCTTTTCCTACCATCTCCAATAGAGCTGATTGAGAGAAAAATATATTTGATACGCGGGCAAAAGGTAATGTTAGATAAAGACCTTGTTGTTTTTTATGGTGTAAAACCAATAAGATTAAGGGAACAAGTTAAACGGAATATTAGGCTTTTTCCTTAAAGATTTCATGTTCCAATTAGATGAAAAGGAGATTGACATTATGATATCGCAAAATGCGATACCATCACGTAAATATCTCGGAGGATATCAGCCTTATGTTTTTACTGAACAAGGAGTTGGAATGCTCGCCACTGTTTTAAGTAGTGAAAAAGCTAGACTGGCAAACATTGCTATTATGCGTGCATTTGTGAAAATGCGGGAGATACTAGCTACCCATAAAGAACTTGCTCATAAATTAGCTGAACTTGAACGAAAAATAGAAAGACACGATAAGGAAATAAAAGCCATTTTTGACGCTATCCGCCAACTAATAGCACCGCCAGAACCGAAGAAGATATTTGGGAGATTCAATCTATGAGTCCAACCGCGGCGAACAATATAACTGTATCCTTACCAATCCGCCCTTTGGAACAAAAGGGGCAAATCAGGCGCCTGAGCGGGACGATTTCACAATAGCCACCAGCAACAAACAATTAAATTTTGTTCAGCATGTAATGAACATCCTCAAGCGCGGAGGCAGGGCAGCGATTGTCCTGCCTGACAACTGCCTCTTTGAAGATAAAGCAGGCGAGGTGTTTGAGATATTGATACATGACTGCAATCTCCACACAATCCTGCGCCTGCCGAGAGGGACATTCACGCCATACAGCCCGGGCGTCAAGGCAAATGTTGTGTTTTTCCAGAAAGGCATCCCGACTGAAAATGTCTGGATATTTGATGCCCGCTCCAATGTCCAGGGTATTACAAAAAAGGAACGACCCCTTACAGCACAGCATTTTGAAGAATTTGAAAGATGCTATGGCAAAGACCCGAATGGACAGGGCAAGAGAACAGACTTGGGGCCTGCCTGCGCCGCCTGTCTGCGTGCAACGCACAGGCAGGCGGGCGTCGCGGCAGGCAGGGAAGAAGGCAGGTTCAGAAAATTCCATATAAGCGAGATTAAGGACAGGGATTACAAGCTTGATATAACATGGCTTAAGGACGAATCTGTTGAAGATGCAGACGATTTGCCAGAACCGCAGGACCTGGCAAGTGAGGCGATTACAGAGCTTGAGGCAGTTGTGGATGATTTAAGGGAAGTATTGCAATTGATCGAGACGAATGGGGAGGAATTATGAAGTTGCACAATGTAACACAAAGTGTTATTATGTACTAAAAGGAGGTGCGGAAATGAGCACTACATTAACAATAAGAATAGACGACAAGACAAAGCAAAAGCTTGAACGTCTTGCCGCAGCTACGTCAAGGTCAAAGTCCTATCTTGTGTCCACAGCAATCAATGAATTTATTGAGGCTAACGAATGGCAAATACGGGAGATAAAAAAAGCAGTTAAGAAGGCTGACCAGCCTGATGCTAAATTCATTGACCACGAAGATGTTGCAGCGTGGCTTGACTCATGGGGCACTAAAAATACGAAGAAACCCCCAAGATGAGAATAAGATGGTTAAGTGATGCGGTTGACGATCTTATAAAGATATCGGATTACATTGCAAATGATAATCCAAATGCTGCCAGGAGTGTTGCAGAGCGGATTAAGAATAGCGTTGACAGCCTCAAAGAATATCAGGGCATAGGAAGACCCGGAAGGGTTGAGGGAACTCGTGAGCTTGTTGTTTCAGGTCTTCCTTACATCATCCCCTACCGCGTAAAAAATAATGTGGTAGAAATTCTACGCGTCCTGCATGGAGCAATGCAATGGCCGGAGAAATTATGAGTGAATTGCCGAAGGGGTGGGATATAGTACCATTAAAAGAAATTGCTGTCTCTATCAAGGGCAAAAAACCCAAAATATTAAGTGGCGTGAATACTAAAGGCACAGTTCCTTATATAGATATAAAAGCTTTTGAAAAAGGGGAAATACGTCAGTATGCTGATATCAATTCTTCAAATATAGCAGGTAAAGAGGATGTGTTAGTTGTGTGGGATGGGGCAAGGAGCGGTTTAGTTGGTATTGGTCAAGAAGGTGCCATTGGTTCAACAATACTTGCAATCAAGCAATTCTGTATAAGCTCAAAATATTTATATCAGTTTCTTAAAACCAAATATGAATACATCAACACCAATCATCGCGGAACCGGCATTCCTCATGTTGATCCGGAGGTATTCTGGAATATAGAATTTCCAATCCCTCCCCTCAACGAACAACGCCGCATTGTCGCTATGTTTCAAT
>JBFMGN010000028.1:0-13940 GCA_040752435.1 Spirochaetota bacterium | reverse complement strand
GATTATCTTAAGAAATGCGGAGGGTTTAATAAAGTACATCTTGGGCTTTCCGGCGGCATAGACAGTGCCCTGGTTGCCGTTCTTGCCGCTGAGGCGGTGGGACCTGAAAATGTTACGGCGTTTGCTCTTCCCTCCAGATACTCATCCGAGGCAAGCTTCAACGATGCAAAAGAAATTGCAGTAAATTTGGGGATCCAATTCAGTGTGTTGTCAATTGAAAAAATTTTCCCCGCTTTCCTGGACGCTCTGGAACCCTTTTTTAAAGGGAAGGAGCCGGATGTTACAGAAGAGAACCTGCAAGCCCGGATCCGCGGAACACTCCTCATGAGCTATTCCAATAAATGGGGATCCCTTCTCCTGACTACCGGAAATAAATCAGAACTCGCCACCGGTTACTGTACTCTATACGGAGATATGTCCGGCGGCCTCGGAGTAATCGGCGATCTGTTAAAAACCGAAGTCTATGAACTATGCAGATATATTAATAAAAGGAAACCTGTAATTCCCGAAAGTATATTGAGTAAAGCTCCATCTGCAGAACTGCGGCCCGGACAGAAGGATGAAGATTCCCTTCCTCCCTACGATATTCTGGATAAAATTCTTACACTTTACCTGATCGATAACATGACCCTGGAAGAAATTATTCAGAAAGGTTTTTCCCAGGAACTTGTAAGCCGCGTGTTAAGCCTTGTCGCCCGTTCGGAATATAAACGGCGGCAGGCTCCCCCGGTCCTTAAAGTCTCTGAGCGAGCATTCGGAACGGGAAGACGGATGCCGATAGCAAGACGGATTTATGAAAGCTTAAGACCCTAACTTGAGCAACTGAAGCTCTTGCGAAAATAGTAAGCCCCCTTCGAGGGCGAGAAGTTCGGGTCAGCATATGGGGTAGCCACGGAATCACGCGGAAAAACACGGAATGTAATAAATTTTGCATTTCTTTGTACTGTAAATGTTTAAAATATTTCCGTGTAATTCCGGGTATTTCCGTGGCTAATTTTCCCTAATCTTTGAAACTGGCTCAACTTATAAATATTAAGCTATTTTTAATAATTCAGGCTGAAGGTTAAAGTATGATATAATAAATGAATAATCGTTCATTCATTTTTGTGAGGATTTTATGGCACGGAAACTAGACGACGCAAAAAGAAGCAAAATTCTTCAGGCTGCATTTTATACTTTCGGTGAACGAGGGTACAAAGCGACAACCGTAAAAGATGTCGCCCAAACAGCAGGAATCGCAGTAGGTTCCATCTATACGTATTTCAAAGATAAAGACGCGCTTTTCAAGGCCGCAACCGAAGATAGCTGGAACCGGTTTACAGACGAAATGGAAGAAATCCTCTCCAGTCCTAAACCCTTTAAAACCCGCTTTTTACGCCTGGTTGATCTAGGGTTCGATTTGATCAAGAAAATCCACCCGCTCCTGCGCGGGATGTTTTACGAAGCCAACCGCAGGCAGCTTCTGCAAAAAAACCTGGATCAATTTTGCGAGTATTTGGACAGGTTTTTCCATGAAGGCTGGAAAACCGATAACTTTCGTATCCCTTTCAAGAGGGGGGAACGAAAGTTCTTTATAAAGCTCATTGTGTCGGGTATACTATTCAGGATTTCACTTGTAATATCGGAAGAGCTCGATAAAGAACTGGAAGAAATGAAGATGGGTTTTAAAGCCGTACTTCTGAATTATGCATAGTCCCTGGCAAAGACGTCATCAATATACCGAAGGCTCTTTATGGTAATGGCAGCCTGATTTGCAAACATTTGAAGTATTTGAAACTCCTCATCATTTATAGAACCGTTTTTATAGCTTCTATCAATTCCTATAACCCCTATCAATTCATCCCGAAGCACGAGAGGCGCCAGGGCAAAGGGGTTCATACCGATTTTTAAGGCAAGTTCCCGGTTTATAAAGGGGGAGTTTTCCGGCTCCGTAATATTAAATGCCTGTTTGTAAACTGCCGCACGCGCGGTAAGCCCTGCACTTTCCTTCATTGGAATATCTATTTTAAGGTTATTTTTATTTCTTTCCGAAGCCCGGTTCTCTTTAATCATATACAGATGCAAGAACTCTCCACGGATATTAAGATACAAAAGCGACCTGTCAAGTTTCAAATGCTCAAGGAGTTCCGTAAGGATATAATCGACAATATCCTTTACGCTTCTATAAGAATTAAGAGCTTTGCTTGTTTTATACAGAAGCAGCATTGTCTTATTCTTCTTATCTAAAACCTGGTTCGCCTCAGCCAGTTTCTTCTGCCTTTTCTGTAAGAGCCCGGCAAGGTACGATGCCAGGGCTGCGAAAGCAAAAAATGAAAAAACCGAAAAACTCCATGTAAGAATTATATAGGAGGGATTGTGTTGCAGCCCGGTTAATGGACTGAAGTAATCCTGGTGGGGGATAAGTTTAAGCCGCTCGAACATAATGATTAATGAATATAACAGGGAAGACAAGGCCGCAATGATAAATGCAGTTTTACCGGTAATAAGGATGGATGAGGAAAAAATTACCATAAAATAGAGAAAGGCAAAAGGACTGGTTACTCCCCCGGTTTTATATACCGTCAGGGTAAATGCACAACATCAATAATCAATTGAAACAGAACAAGGGGTTTAAGGTTCTCCAGTCTTCTGACCAGTACCGTATAGGTTATATTCATTCCAAGAACGACAAGCAGGTTCACGCCGTTTACTATCAATTGATTCTCTGTGAGTCCGGTTTTCCGTGCAAGACCGAAGAGGCCGGCTGTAAACATAATCAGAAAAATTGAAGGAGATACAAACCAACGGATACGTATGATCAGGCTGATATTCTTCTGCATTTCCTGCCTGCTGTCCGGAAAGTTGAAGGCGTCTCCCAGAAAACCTAGTGGGTCCTGTGCGTTCACTTTTTTTCCTTGATCAATTTATAAACATATACTTATAATATTCTAGAACTTAATTAGCAGGTTTGGCAATATCACAAGGGTGTGTGGGCAGGGCTAAAAAATTTACTTCAACGGAATTGCGGGGAGTCTTTTAAGTGTTTTATTGGCCGGGTCAACAATAATTCCTACAGATTCCAATGCTGTTACACCGAGGATAGGTTCTGCTTCGGTTTTACCGAAGATAACTCTGCCAGCGGTAATCTCACCCATAAACTCAATACGTACAAGAATGGCAGAAAAGCCCGGGAGTGGATGCTTAGAAAAGTATATGTGCGTTTAAACGAGACTGCTTAAGAAGTACATTTTTATGTTTGTAATTCGCTTCTTCTTGGGGTATTATAAGCTAATGCCCGGATAATATATAGAAGAACAGGTTTTTCTAACAAGCAGGAGGTCAATATGCTGAAAAAGATTGTTTTATTATTCTTAGTATTGTTATCTGGATCAAGTTCTATCTCACCGTCAGGCAGGGAAGAAGAAAATGGGGCGAAGGCTGAGAAAAGTATTAAAATAGTAATACGCAGTTGTACTTCGTGACTATACAAATCTGAAGCCGCCCGGGTGGCGGAAGAGATAAAAAAAGAGTTTAATTTAGAAGTAGATTTTGCAGATGGGGAATTTCAGAGTTTTGATGTTCTTATCAACGACCAATTGATATTTTCCAAATCTGAGGAGGGTAGATTTCCAGAACCCGGCGAAATAGTTGAAAGACTCAGAAAGTATCTTCAAGAAAAATCAACTACACAGGGGGCAGAATGTATTGATATAAGCATGGCTGCTAAGAGATGTTCAGAGGTATGGGGTTAGCGAATGTTTATAACAGGAGAGGGGGAACTTATTCTACCTATTGAAATTGTTTAATTATGGGAAGTAGAATAAAAGTGAGAGGGGCGGGGGGTTACATGTCTTTACAAAGGAAGCACGCAATAGATGAAGGACGCTGTATGATTCGGGTTCGGTATATTGATACCCATGAACCTGCAACTATCGGTGTGTGTCCCGGCTGCTGGAACATACGGGATCGACGAGAGGTTCTCCTGATAAAACTGAAAAAAATGGGACTTGAGATTGTGTTTAAAGGCGATACCCTGGATGGTAATTACAATCCGAATAAAGAGCATGCTCCTCGGTGCCCATATCGGAAAATAGCGACAGATCCCTGGAAGCGGTTTAAGAACGCAATGAAAAAGGCGCGCTAGTACGCTTGCGGAGCCATAGATTATTAAAATATAGAGGTGCGTGCAAAAATAGTAAGCCCCCTTCGAGGGCGAGAAGCTAGGGCAAGCATATGGGGTAGCCGCGGAATTGCGTTTACCCCCTTCGAGGGCAAGAAACTTGGGCAGGCATAGCAGGTAGTCCCCTACGGGGACGAGAAGCTTGGGCAAGCATATTGGGCAGCCCTCGAAGGGGGCGGAAGAACACGGAATGTAAGAGATATTTTATTTCTTTGTATTGTAAATATTTAAAATATTTCCGTGTAATTCCGGGTATTTCCGTGGCTAATTTTCCCTGATTTTTTGAAATTTGCTCTATGTATAAATTAAAAGAGGGGTAAATCATGAGAGTTACGGTTTTCCTATTGGCGGGAATGATATTGATGATGGTCCTGACTGCTCAATTTTTTTCGTGCAAAGGCATTAGTGTAGCAGCAAAAAAGGAAATCGAAATTACAGTTGTTTCGGATACTCAGAAAAAATACCCTATTGCTGCCGGGATATACTACCCGACGGATGAAAAGCTGCCTGAAGCGCCAATGCGATACTACCGGGTGAGATGCTGGCCCGGATGTCACAGCGGGAGCAGTTACGGCAAATATCCCGACAGGCAGCTTCACGAAAAGCCGATATTCATGACTTCGACCATAGATAACCTGGCCGCTGAATAAACAGATAAATCTCCCAATGGGAATCCCTGATCAAAGAGCAGACACCACTTTATGGCCTCTGCTCCTTTTGCCCCGGACGCGATTCGAACGCACGACCTACTGCTTAGGAGGCAGTTGCTCTATCCTGCTGAGCTACCGGAGCATTATTACAAGCATAAAATATTCTATATTCCCACGTATGGTATGTCAACTTGCAGCGGGCTTAAACATTATTTTTCCGTTTCGGTCATCCCTTTCACGAACTGCTTCTGCATACCGATGACCACAAGTACAGGTGGCAGCATGGCCATGAGGGTTGTGGCCATAATAATGTGCCATTCCGCCTGCTGGTCCCCTACCGAAAGCATCCGGTTGATTCCAATAAGCAGGGTATAGAATTTCTCCTCCGTGGTGATTAATAACGGCCAAAGGTACTGATTCCAGCCGAATAGGAATTGAATCACAAACATGGCTGCGATGGAAGTCCGCGTCATCGGCACCAGGATCTTATAGAAGAAGTACATGGGACGGGCGCCGTCCATCTGGGCCGCCTCCACGAGTTCCCTGGGTATGGTGAGAAAAAACTGGCGGAAGAGAAATACCGCCGTGGCTGAAACCATCATTGGGAGAACCAGGCCTACATAGGAGTTCAGCATTCCCAGGTCGGAAATCACTTTGTAAGTCGGCATAATCCGGACTTCAACAGGCAGCATGAGGGTTATAAAAAGACTCCAGAAACAGAAATTTCTGCCTGGAAACCGGAAAAACACGATGGCGAAGGCGGCCAGGAGGGAAATTAATATCTTACCGGATGCGATGCATACCGCCATTATAAAGCTGTTCTTCATCATGACTGCCACGTTGGTACCGAGGTTTTTGGAACCCTCGTAAAAGGCGCGCCAGTAATTCTTCAGGAAATGGAAGCCCGGCCTTGTTGGCATTGGTACGGAAGTGATAGCGGCTAGCTCATGGGTCGAAGCCACGAAAGCTACATATATCGGATACATGATAATGATCACCCCCAGAATGAGCACGATATGGCGGAAAAAGGTTCTGGCGGGATTATGTTCTACCATCAGTGTTTTTCCTTTAATATTCTATCTTCCGTTCGATGAAGCGGAATTGCAGCAAGGTCAAGATGATGACGATGGCCATGAGTATCACCGACTGGGCGGATGAAGAGCCGAGGTCCAGGCCGAGGAATCCATCCCGATAAACCTTGAAAACCATGATATTGGTCGCATGCCCCGGACCTCCGGCAGTGACCTGTTGGATGATACCGAAGGTTTCGAAGAAGGCGTACACGATGTTCATGACCAAGAGGTAAAACGTTGTTGGTTTCAGGAGTGGGAATACAACTCCCCAGAATCGACGCACCGGGCTGGCGCCATCGATGGCCGCAGCCTCGAGGAGGGTTTCGGGAATGTTCTGAAGCCCGGCTGTGAAGAACAGAAAATTATACGATATCTGCTTCCAGGATGCGGCGATAACTACCAGGATAAACGCCTGGGCGCCGTTGAGGATATGGTTCCAACCGATACCAAAGCCTTTTTTGAGAGCATAGGAAATTATACCGACGGTTGGATTGAACAGGAACATCCAGAGCACTCCGGCTACGATCGGGGCGACTGCGTAGGGCCATATAATCATAGTTTTATAGAACAAGCCGCGCTTCCTGATCTTTGTCACGATAACGGCCAGGAACAAAGCTGACGAGAGCGAGGTAAAAGTCACAAAAAAGCTGAAAAGGAAGCTCGTCCCGATGGACTTGAGATAAATTGAATCCGTGAACAATACGCTGAAGTTCTCAAGCCCCACGAACTGCAGGGACAATCCGAAGGCGTCCTGCATGTAGAACGACTGCAACAGCGCCTGCCCGGCAGGCCAAAAAAAGAACATGAAGATAATTACCATCTGCGGCAGGACCAGCAGATATGGCAATCCTTTTGCTCGGAATGTTACGCGGTTTTCCACCATGTACCTTTGAACGCCCACCCGGCCCCAACGGATAGCTTAAGTTAAGCGTTCGGTGTGTTATTAAATTAAGGGGTGCCGCTTACGGGCACCCCCGAGACGGTCGAGCCGATTACTTGTTCATCCGTTCGAAATTCCGAAGCAAGATATTCCCCTGCCGCACGACTTCATCAAGCCCCTGTTGAGCGGTTAGTTTCCCGGCGAATACCTCCTCCAACTGCTGATCAACTATGTCGCGAATCTGGGACATGTTCCCGTACCGGATGCCCTTGGAGTTATCCGTGGGCGGATTCAGCGTTATCTGTTTTATTGAGATGTCGGTGCCCGGGTTTTTGTCGTAGAAACCTTGTTTTTTAGAAAGCTCGTAGGCGGCCGTGGTAATGGGCAGATAGCCCGAAAACTGGTGCCAGTCCGCCTGGACTTCAGGTTTGGACAGGTAGGCGAAGAACTTCGCAACACCCTTATACTCGGCATCATTGCGGCCGCTCATGACCCAAAGGCTGGCACCGCCGATAATCGTGTTTTGGGGGGCACCTTTCACGTCGGGCCAGTAGGGCAGCATGGAGACGCCAAATTCGAATTTGCAGGTGCTCTTAAAGCCGGCATATCCGGCGGAAGATTCGGTATGCATGGCCACTTCCTCGCCGGAAAACTTGGCGTTGCCTGCGTTCGTTCGGCCGCCATAGACGAAGATCTTGTCCTTCTGCCAGTCGGCCAACTGCTGGATATGGCGAACTTGCAGTGGACGGTTCAACAGGAGTTCAGTTTCGAGACCGCCGAAACCGTTCTTAAGCGTCCCGGATGGAACGTTGTGCCAGGCGCTGTAGTTTTCCAACTGGATCCAACTGGTCCAGGCGGTGGAGAATCCGGAGGGATACCCGGCGGCGATGAGCTTCCTGGCGTACTCCGCTACTTCAGGCCACGTCTTCGGAGGTTTGTTCGGATCAAGACCGGCCTTCTTGAAACCGTCTTTATTATAGTAGAGAACAGGGGTAGAACTATTGAACGGCAAGGACAGCATCCGCCCGTCTGGCGTGGTATAGTAACCTGTGACCGCCGGCAGGTACGCCTGGGGATTGAAGGGTTCGCCGGTCTCCGCCATGAGTTGGTACACAGGCTTTATAGCGCCCTTGGCGGCCATCATGGTGGCTGTACCGACTTCATACACCTGCAGGATGTGGGGTGCCTTGCCGGCCCGGTACGCGGCGATGCCCGCCGTCATGGTTTCCGCATAGCTTCCCTTGAACACGGGCACTATCTTGTATTGGGTCTGAGACTTGTTGAAATCCTCACAGATCAGATTGACCTTTTCTCCCAGCCGGCCGCCCATGGCGTGCCACCACTCGATTTCAATCGGTGCTGCCAGGGCGGAGACCGCTGCCATCACGAAGATCGTCATGCAAAGTATAATACGTTTCATACATCCTCCTTGTAAATTCAGCGATTAGATTCTAAACCAAAATCGGGGGATGTACAAGAAGAAATATTTTTTTATCCAGTTTTATTATAGGAGGTACAGCCTTTTCCCCTCGGGGTGGGGAAAAGAGAAAATAGGCTCTTATACCTTCAAAGTAAAATCCCGATAGTATATATAGTAACTAATTAATGAGACACCTGCCGCTTTAAGCCTGTGTTACTGTCAGGTTAAGAATATGGAAACCTACAAACTGGTGGCAAATGACGGTATTGAACATTTTCTCACTATTCTCGAAGAGATGAATGATTATTATAATGTAACCATCACCCATCGAATTAACGAATATAAAATGGTCACCCAAAACACCTGTAACAAATGCCTGATTGAAAAGCTCCTGTCCCTGGGTATGCTTAAGAAAGTTTCATAAACAGTAGAGAAAACGGAGGCATCAAATATCGTAGTAGAGGGCGAATTCCCAGGGATGCGGTCGTAAATCGAGGGCTTGAACTTCCCTGGTCATTTTGTATTTGATCCAGGTATCGATTACATCCGGGGTAAATACATCGCCTTTCAGGAGGAACTCCGAGTCTTTTTCCAGTGCTTCCAGGGCCGCCCGGAGTGATCCCGGTGTATGGGGAACCTTGGCCAGTTCTTCCGGTGGAAGATCATAGATGTCCTTATCCAGAGGTTCGCCCGGGTGAATCTTATTGATAATGCCGTCGATGGAGGCCATAACGATCGCGGAAAATGCCAGGTACGGGTTGCAGCTTGGATCGGGGCAGCGGAATTCGAAGCGTTTAGCCTTTTCTGAGGAGGAATACATGGGTATCCTGATGGCCGCGCTCCTGTTTCGGCTGGAGTAGGCCAGGTTAACCGGGGCTTCGAAGCCGGGTACCAGTCGTTTATAGCTGTTGGGTGTGGGGTTGGTAATGGCGAGAAGGGCAGGTGCATGCTTTAAGACCCCTCCGATGGCATATAATGCGGTCTCTGAGAGGCCGGCGTACCTGTCTCCGGCAAAGAGATTTTTACCGCTTTTCCAGAAGGACATGTGCACGTGCATACCACTGCCATTATCGTTGAAGAGAGGCTTCGGCATAAAAGTAACTGTTTTATTGTATTTCTTCGCCGTATTTTTAATTATATACTTGAACTTCAGGAGATTATCCGCCATCTCAACCAGGGGGGCGAACCTCATGTCGATTTCCGCCTGCCCGCCTGTAGCGACTTCATGATGCTGGCATTCCATGGGTATGCCGATTTTTTCCAATTCAAGCATCATTTCGCTTCTTATATCCTGCTGGCTGTCCGTCGGTGGAACGGGGAAATATCCTTCTTTATAGCGCGGTTTATATCCAAGATTAGGATTCTCCGTCTTGCCTGAGTTCCAGCGGCCTTCGATTGAGTCGATGAAAAAGTAGCCTGAATGTTCGTTCTGATCGAAACGGATATCGTCAAAAATAAAGAACTCCGCTTCCGGACCGAAGTAGGCGATCTCCGCGACCCCCGTATTTTTTAGATAATTGATCGCTTTTCTGGCAATGTTCCGCGGGTCTTTCGTGTAATCTTCGCCGGTTATTGGATCACAGATATTGCAAATCATAACGAGGGTCTTATGCTTCAGGAAAGGATCGATAAATGCAGTTTCCGGTACCGGTTTTACAAGCATGTCCGATTCATTAATCGCCTGCCATCCCCGGATGCTTGATCCGTCAAATCCGTGACCTTCCGTAAATGAGCTTTCAGTAATCTCGCAGACGGGAACGGAAAAGTGCTGCCAGAGACCCGGAAAATCCATAAAACGGAGGTCAACAACTTCTACTTCTTCCCGTTCGATCAAGGCAATTACATCTTGCGGGGTTTTGGGTGTATTCATGTTGCACTCCTCCATACAATTGAGATATTGCTTTGGTACTGTTTCAATTTACAACAGACTTACGTTTATTCAACCTGTATTAATATCATCTAGCAATTTTTATGCCAATATTACAATTGATTGCATAATTCAATATCGTGACACGAGATACTTTGGATAGTCTCATTCCGAAAGCAATTGATACTGATGGAAAACGCCAAAAATGTAGGCATATTTAGAAGAATGTTACGAAAATGTAGTGTCGGTAAAGCATGGACATTTTGTCCGTTTGTAAACCCGGTATTTTTTTACAAACCCGCTGGGTCTGTAACTCATTTTTGCCTGCCGTAACCCGGGCTCCCCTAGATCCTGCTCCCGGTTAATATAAAGATAGTGATGAGGCAGAATGGAGGCAAAGGCCTGGTTGATAAACTGGTAGATGCCTTTATAACTGTCTATCGCCTTTTCAAAATGCACGGCAAAACTCCTGGATTTACCGATTTCTTCCCCCAGTATATAGGCGGCCGGATTATTGTTAGCGTAATACATGTAGCCACATAGCTCAAGTTCCTCCATCTTCTCAAGCCCTTCCTGGGCGGCTGGATAGTCGTCCTGTCCGTCTTTGCTTTGTTTCCATTCTTCCAACACTTGAAAAGCATGTTTTTTCAAGTCGGTGGTAAGCGGTTTTTCTTCGTAGGTATAGTTGTTTATAAATGCATTAATCAGATTGCGTTTTTTGTGATATTTCCTCCCGGCGAGGTCGGCCAGGTCTTTTCTTAAATAGAGATAATCGAATCCATCCCTATCTTCAACCGTGCAGTAGTCGTTTATCTCAAGCTGCATCCTCATTTGGTTGGAATATGTTTCTGCCAGGCATTTCATATAATCGTGGCATGCAAAAAGACTGTCAAGTAATTCTTTCACCGGTATCCCAAAAGGAAGCATAAAAAATTTTTTACCGTCTTTCTGCCCCGCGATAACGAGGCTGTGGTTATAAAGCTGTGATACCTGATAATTATACGTGGCCCTGAACAGGTACAGATTTGCGAAGGTAAACTCAGATATTCCGATTTTTAAGCCCGACAACAGTCCATGAATCTCCGGCCTCATATCCATCGTGATGGCTGCAAAATCCGGATACTTCGGTATACTCATACCGAGAAATATAAAAAAAACTCACGCAAGGTTCAACCACATTGTTTTTATTGTGGGTTGATTATTGATTTTTTTTCCACAATTCGAGTATTTTACTTTATCTGATGATTAAAGTAGGAAACATGTGAGCATAAATAATGATAATGACCGGATAAAACAGGAACTGCTTGAAAGATTTATACGTTATGTCAAAATTGACACCACTTCATACAAGCATCGGGAAAAAATCCCTTCAACGCCGGGTCAATGGACATTACTGAAAGACCTGGTTACAGAATTGAAAGATTTTAGGATAACCGCGGTCGATCTTGATGAAAACGGTTATCTTATCGGAAGAATCCCCTCCAATATTACCTCTGAAAAGAACCCGCCTGCCATTGGATTCATGGCGCACGTAGATACCTCTTCGGACGTATCCGGCACAAATGTTTTGCCCCGGATTCACAGGGATTATGATGGAAAACCGATCTATTTAAAGGGCGATCAGGTGCTTGATCCGGCGGGCACCCCCTCTTTGTTGAATTATAGAGGCGATACTATCATTACTTCCGATGGTTCTACCCTTTTGGGCGCCGATGACAAGGCGGGTGTAGCTGAAATAATGACGGCCGCCGCCTGGCTTCAGAAGAACCCCCACTTTCCCCACGGCACGGTTGAAATCATTTTCACCCCGGATGAAGAGACAGGCAGGGGGTTGGATTACTTTCCAGTGAAGAAGCTTGAATCCAGATACTGTTATACTCTGGACGGGGACGGGGAAGGCACAGTTGAAGCCGAATGTTTTAACGGTTATACCGTTTTTGTTACGATCAAGGGGGTCGTTATCCATACCGGAATAGCGAGGGGAAAATTGAGAAATGCCGTTACCATGGCAGGGGCCTTCGTAAATATGCTGCCGCGGAATGAAAGCCCGGAAGCTACGGACCTCCGGTATGGGTTTTACTGCCCTGTAGAAATCCGCGGGGAATTAGGAGAGGCAAAAATAGAGATATATTTGCGGGATTATGAAAAAGAAGAGATCGAACGAAGAATTGAAGTCTTAAAAAGAATTGCCCTGGCAGTGGAGGGAATGTTCCCGGGCGGAAAGGTAGAACTTGAAGTACGCAAGATGTACTCCAATATGCGGGATTATATCAATAAAAATAATAAAGTACTGGATTTATTAGATCTGGCGATTCGGCGGGCAGGGGCGGAACCGGTTAAAAAATCCATTCGGGGCGGAACTGAGGGCGCCCGTTTAAGCGAGATGGGAATTCCGGCCCCCAATATTTTCAACGGCGGATCCAATTTTCACAGTACCCTGGAGTGGGCTTCCCTCTCGGCTATGGGAAAAGCCTGCAAAACCATTATTAATCTGATTTCACTCTGGGCGGAAAAAGGGATAGAAAGCTAAATGCCATCGCTGTAAATTCTTGGCACCCTTTTATTTATAGAGCAGGTAACCTCGTAAGGGATAGTGCCGATCAGGTCGGCAATATGTTCAGCGCTTAAGCCTTCGGTGTCGGGTCCGAAGAGGACGACCCGGTCGTACATCCGGACATTTGAATCCGGCCCCAAATCAACCATACACTGATCCATACATACTCTTCCGACAATTGGAAAGAACCGGTTGTTGATTGATACCTTGCCCCGGTTTGAGAGCAGCCGGTTATATCCATCGCCGTATCCCACCGGAAGGGTGGCAATCACCGTCTCCCGTTTGGTTCTGTAAGTCATCCCATAGGAGATCGGGGTATCCTCAGGTACTCTTTTCAGAAATACCACCACCGTTTCCAGTTCCATGAGAGGTTTCACCTCAATTATTCTTGTTTGTTCTTTGGAAGGATAGTATCCGTACATAAGAATTCCAGGCCTGACCATGTCAAAGTAGGCCTCGGCCGTGCCGATTATTGCGCCTGAATTGGCGGCATGTATAATTCCGCGGGGTAATCCTTTCTGGCAGATATTTGAAATTGTATCCTTAAATTGTTGTAGTTGTCTAAGGGTTGCTCTGTTATCAGCCGAATCGGCCACCGGAAAATGGGTGCAGATTCCGCCCAGTTTCAGGGAAGGCGTCTCTGTAATCAGTTGGAGGAGATGGGGCGCTTCTTCCGGCCGGCAGCCTATTCTTCCCATGCCGGTATCGATTTTCAGATGAACAGTAACCTGTTTTCCCCGTTTTCTACCGATTTCCGCCAGCATGGTTATAAGTTCGCGTTCTGCCACTACGGGCGTAATATTATAGACCGGTATTTCACCGATTTCTTCCGGGATGGGCGGGGTTAAGAGTAATACCGGCGTCTGTATGCCCGCGTTTCGCAGTTCAATCGCCTCCGATACCGTAGCGACAGCAAGAAACTCCACCCCTTCGGAAAGAGCGGTTTTGGAAACCTGAACCGCGCCGTGGCCATAGGCATCTGCTTTTACTGCCAGGCAAATTTTGACTCCCGCGCCGATTCGGCCCCTGAGCAGTCTGAGGTTCCGGCGCAGATGTTCAAGATGTATAATTGCCCTGGTAGCCCTCATGTGGGCGTATCTTACCTTAAAAACTGCCGTTTACTCAATTAAAATTGTTGGACTTAAGCCGAAAAGTTTGCTTGATAACCGGAAAAAGTGTGATATTATAGATATAGGTTTCTAAATGCAGGTGATAAAAGGTTTTATTACACTTCTGTTTTTCCTCTTTTTAATAGTATCCTGCAGTTCGCCGAATTTTTTTTCGGAAGACGAGTCGCAGGCAGAGGCAATCCAGGTAAAGACCATCGAGGCGGGCAG